>DASQRI010000614.1:0-4844 GCA_035642975.1 Mycobacterium sp. | reverse complement strand
TGGCGCCAACGCACTGGTGATTCGGGTGCAGCCGGACGAGGGGATCACTTTGCGGTTCGGGTCGAAGGTGCCCGACAGCGCCATGGAAGTGCGCGACGTCAACATGGACTTCTCCTACGGCTCCGCATTCACCGAGGAGTCACCCGAGGCTTACGAACGGCTGATCCTCGATGTGCTGCTCGGTGAGCCGTCGCTGTTTCCGGTGAACCAGGAAGTCGAATTTTCCTGGGAGATACTGGATCCGGTGCTCGACCACTGGGCCGAGCACGGGAAACCCGACCCGTACGAGGCCGGCACTTGGGGTCCGGCGTCGGCGTTCGAGATGTTGCGTCGGACCGGCCGGGAATGGCGGCGACCGTGACCGCCGACGACGATAAACAGGGCAGTGCGATCGAAGAAAGTGGCGAGGAGCGGCGCAAATGATTGTCGATCTGCCCGACACCAGCATCACTGAGATCAACAAGAAGCTCGACGAGCTGCGCGAGCAGTCCGGCGCGGTGACGCTCGGCCGGGTGCTGACGTTGGTCATCGCGCCCGACAGCGACGCGGTGCTCGAAGAATCCATCGAAGCCGCCATCGCCGCCGGCCACGAGCACCCCAGCCGGGTGATCGTGGTGATGACTGACGATGCCGATGCCGAGGAAGCGCGTCTGGACGCGCAAGTGCGCTCCGGCGGCGACAGTGGCGCCGGCGAGGTGGTGGTGCTCCGCCTTTCGGGTCCGCTCGCCGGGCACAGCAGCAGCGTCGTCTTACCATTCCTGTTGCCCGACATTCCGGTGGTGGCGTGGTGGCCGGATATCGCCCCGGCCGTACCGGCTCAGGACCCGTTGGGACAGTTGGCAATCCGACGTATCACCGACGCGACCAACGGAGCCGACCCGTTGTCGGCGATCAAAAGCAGGCTGCCCGGCTACACCCCGGGCGACACCGACCTGGCGTGGAGTCGCGTCACCTACTGGCGGGCGCTGCTCACCTCGGCGATCGACTTGCCGCCGCACGAACCGATCACCTCGGCCCTGGTGTCCGGGCTGAAGACCGAGCCCGCGCTGGATGTCCTGGCCGGCTGGCTGGCGAGCCGCATTGACGGGCCGGTGCGACGCGCGGTTGGTGAGCTCAAAGTCGAATTAGTGCGTGGCAGCGAAACAGTGACGCTACGGCGGCCGCAGGAGGGGACGACGGCGACGTTGAGCCGCACCGCCAAGCCAGATGCGCTTGTTCCGTTGCAGCGCAGGGAAACCGCGGAGTGCCTCGCCGAAGATCTGCGCCGTCTCGATGCAGACGTGATCTATTTCTCAGCGCTGGAAGGAATTGACCGGGTGGATTACGCATGAGCAACACGGTTGTCGAGACATTCCCGGACAGCGACGGGCTGGTTACGGCGGCCGGCGAGCGGCTGATCGGCGTCGTCGATGACGCTATTGCCGCGCGCGGGCGAGCGCTGATCGTGCTGACCGGCGGCGGCAACGGCAATCGCCTGATGAGCTACCTGGCTGCGCAGAGCGAGCGCATCGATTGGGCCAACGTTCATCTGTTCTGGGGCGACGAGCGATACGTCACCGAAGATGACGACGAACGCAACGACGAACAAGCCCGTGAAGCGCTGTTGGACCACGTTGACATCCCGGCCCGCAACGTGCACGCGATGCCGGCCAGCGACGGTGAATACGGCAGCGACCTCGCCGCCGCGGCACTGGCCTACGAGCAACTCCTGGCCGCTAACGCCGAGCCGGGCGATCCCGCCCCGAATTTCGACGTCCACCTGCTCGGCGTGGGACCCGAAGGCCACATCAATTCCCTGTTCCCGGACACCCCCGCCGTGCGCGAGGCCACTCGGCTGGTGGTTGGCGTCGAAGATTCACCGAAGCCGCCGCCGCAACGAATTACTCTGACGCTACCGGCAATTCAGCGCTCCCGTGAGGTCTGGCTGCTGGTGTCGGGCGCCGACAAAGCCGACGCGGTCGCCGCCGCGATCGGCGGCGCCGACCCGGTCTCAGTGCCGGCAGCAGGCGCGGTCGGTCGCGAACACACGATCTGGTTCCTCGACGCCAACGCCGCCGCCAAGCTGCCTGCCGATTAGGTACGCCGCTCGGCCTGCCGATCGGCATAGCCACGGGCATAGTCCTGCAGGCGCCGGATGATGCTGGCCGGTGCGGCGCGCCTGGTCAGCGCGGCGCTGTCTTGATCACAAAGTCGCTGGTGCATACCCGATCAGACGAGTTATCGGTTCCGGCGGTTCCCGGACCGCCATAATGAGCGGCGTGGCAGACAAAAGCGCGGGTGACCGCCCTCCGCGCCAGCGGATCAAGGCCCTCACCCAGGCGGCGATGAACGCCGACGTCACCGTCGGGCAATTGGAAGACGTGCTGGGCGGCCTGGGCGATACCCTGGGCGACCTCAACGATTCGCTGTCGCACCTGAACACCGCGGTCGACCGCCTCGACGCCGGCTTGGACCACTTCGAGGCCACCCTGAGCAGGATCGACGACTTGATGAAGCGGCTGGTCACGCTCGTCGCCCCGGTGGAGGCCATCGTCGAGCGGATCGATTACATGGTCGGCGTCGGCGAGACGGTGATGTCGCCGTTGTCGGTGACCGAACACGCCGTTCGTGGCGCATTCAACGCCTTGCGCAATCGGACCGCGCGGGAGCCGCGGAATTGACCCGTGCCGCATAGCCGCCCGGTTCCCGATCCGCCGTATGCCGAGGGCACCGGCCTGCCGTGGGATGTGTCGGTATCCGACGCGGTCGGCGCGATCGCGGCGGCCCGCGCCAGACACGGCGACACGTTCGCGGTGCGCAGCGGCCCGGATCACTACCTGTTCACGTTCTCCCCGGCCGGCGTCGAGTCGTTCTATGCGCTGCCCGAAGAGAAGGCAAGCAAAGGGGTCGCCGATTACCTGATGCTGCGCCGCAAACTACCCGAGGAGATCTTCGACGGACGGCGCATCCTGCCCGGCACGCTGTTTCGCCGCGACGACGTTGCCGGCTACCTGGCCAACCTGGACCGTGCTCTCGAAGAGACCACCACCGAGTTGGGAGCGGCGGGATCGTTCGACGTCTTCGACCTGACCCGCCGGCTCGGCCACCGGATGGGGCTGGCCTCCTGGGCGGGCCCCGGATCGGCCGACGGTGAAACCTTCGAGCGTCTGGCACAGGCCTTCGACACCCTCGACGGCTCCGATGCGTTCGTGCATCCCGACGCGATGGCGGCGGTCGCGGCGTCGAACAAGCGGGCCGAGCGCGCGGCCCTCGACGAGGTGGCCGATCTCATCGCGGACGCCGTGCGGCGCCGAGATGCCGACGGCACAGACGATCAGACGCTGTTCGGCAGGATCGTGGATGCCTGGCGTAGCGAGTTGGGCGACAACCGAATCCGCGGGATCGGCTTCGACGTGGCCTTGATCCACATCGCCTCGATGTCCAACCTCGCTGCCGCGCTGGGATGGGTCTTGGTCGACGTGCTCGAGCATCCGGCACACCTGGCGCGGGTCGTCGCCGGCGACGCGGACTTGGCGCAGCGGTGCGCGCTGGAGTCCACCCGGCTGGCGCAGCGCTCCATCATGTCGCGCGCGGTGCTGTCCCCGGTCACACTCGACACCGGCGAGGTCAGCTACCAGGTGCCGCCCGGCTGGACCATCGCAACCCTGCTGCCGCTGCTCAACACCTCCGCGGTCCCTGGGCTTGAGCACTGGGACCCGGACCGCTGGACGCGCCACCGGCTGACCGACGAGAAGGCGCTCCCCTCGCCGATGCTGGTGACGGCGTTCGGGCACGGACGCCACTCGTGTCCGGCACAGCCGTTTTCGCTGTCGGCGATGACGGCCGCGATGACGCACTTGTGCGGCCACTACCAGATGACGCCGGGGTGGGCAACGCACCCGCGACCGGTCCCGGCCCAGATCGGCGGCGTGGCACGGGCGGACGGGCCGTGCCCGCTGCGCTACCAGACTCGCGGGGCCTAGCCGCTGTTGCGCAGCGCGCTGGCCAGCCCGTTCATCGTCAGCAGGATTCCGCGCTGCACCAACTCGTCGTCGTCGCCGGAACGGTAACGGCGTAGCAACTCGACCTGCAGGTGGTTCAGCGGCTCCAAGTACGGGAAACGGTTGAACACCGAACGCGCCAGTGCCGGGTTGTCGGCGAGCAGGTTGTCCTGGCCGGTAATCAGCTTGTGCGCGTTGATGCTTCGCTGGTGCTCGGCGGCGATCTTGTTGAACACCCGGCTCCGCAGCGCTTTGTCCTTGACCAGCTCGGCGTAACGGGCCGCCAGGCCCAGATCCGTCTTCGCCAGCACCTGCGCCATGTTGGACAGCACGGTCTGGAAGAACGGCCACCGCTGATACAGGTCACGCAGGGCGTCGACGCGCCCGTCGTCACCGGCGACCCAGCTTTCGACTGCCGTGCCGGTTCCGTACCAGCCGGGCAGCATCACCCGCGACTGGCTCCAGGCCATCACCCACGGAATCGCCCGCAGATCGGAAATCGACGACGTCGGTTTGCGCGACGTGGGTCGGCTGCCGACGTTCAACGACCCGATCTCGCTGACCGGGGTGGACTGCAGGAAGTAGTCCACGAAACCGTCTGTCTCATGCACCAATTCGGCGTAAGCGCGTTGCGCCCGGTCGGCCAGTTCGTCGAGGATCTCGTAGGCCGGGCCTGCGGCATCGCCGAGCCCCTCGACGTCGAGCAGGGTCGACTCCAGCGTCGCCGCCAACAACGTCTCCAAGTTGCGCTGGGCCATCTGCGGCTCGGCGTATTTGGCGGCGATCACCTCACCCTGCTCGGTCAGACGCAGCGACCCGTTCACCGCTCCCGGCGGCTGAGCCAGGATGGCCTCGTAGCTGGGC
>DASQRI010000613.1:0-4147 GCA_035642975.1 Mycobacterium sp. | reverse complement strand
GGCCCAACGACGTGTTCTGGTCGTTCCTGGAGGTGATTATCATGGCCGGGGTCGTGATGCTGACCCACTGCTACTACGGCTACAACGCCAGCGGCGGCCCGGTCGGTGTCGGTGAGGCCGTCGGCAGGTCGATGCGTTTGTCGCTGGTCTCGGTGAATGTCGTTGTCTTGTTGGCCGAAATGGCGCTCTACGGCGTCAACCCGAACTTCAACTTCTCGGTGTAGCCGTCATGACAATGCCGCGAGGAAAAGAGAACAAACCGCCGTTCCAGCCGTACAGGGTTGCCGGTGTGGTGGTTTTTCTGATCGCTGCGCTGGTGCTGTGGCTGGTGTACCTGCAGTTCCGCGGGGATTTCACGCCGAAGACACAGCTGACGATGCTGTCGTCCCGGGCGGGATTGGTGATGGATCCGGGTTCGAAGGTCACCTACAACGGGGTTCCAATCGGCCGGGTGGCAACCATTTCCGAGGTGCAGCACGATGGCAGGCCGGCGGCCAAGTTCACTTTGGACGTGTATCCGCGTTACCTCAGGCTGATTCCGGCCAATGTGGACGCCAAAATTGTCGCGACCACACTGTTCGGCGGTAAGTATGTGTCGTTTACTTCACCGGAAAACCCGACGCCGCATCGGATCACGCCGCACACCGTGATCGACGCGACACACGTGACGACGGAGATCAACACGTTGTTCCAGACGATCACGTCTCTCTCCGAGAAGGTCGATCCGGTCAAGCTGAACCTGACGCTGAGCGCGACCGCGGACGCGTTGAACGGGTTGGGCGACAAGTTCGGCCAGTCGATCATCAACGGCAGCGCCGCGCTCGATGAAGTCAATCCGCGAATGCCGATCATCCGCCACGACATTCAGCAGCTGGCCGCTCTGGGCGACACTTATGCCGACGCGTCTCCTGATCTGTTCGATTTCTTGAACAACGCGGCGACGACGGCGCACACGATTCATGCGCAGGAAAAGGATCTGGATCAGGCTCTGTTGGCGGCGACCGGCTTCGGCAATACCGGCGCCGACATCTTCAACAGGGGCGGGCCGTACCTGGCACGTGGCGCCGCCGATCTGGTGCCGAGCGCCAAGCTGCTGAACACTTACAGCCCGGAGCTTTTCTGCACCGTCCGCAACATCAGCGAGGCCGAACCGAAGGTCGCCGCGTTTACCGGTGGCTTTGGCGGCTACGAGCTGCGAACCAACGTCGCACTGCTGTCCGGGTTGGGACTCGCTGCGTCTCTCCCAGGGCTCGGCATCACAGCGGCCACGGGGGGACTCTCAGCGCTATCCGGACTCGTCGGCGGGTCGCCGAATCCCTATATCTACCCGGAGAATCTGCCGCGGATAAACGCTCACGGCGGGCCGGGCGGTGCGCCGGGTTGCTGGCAGTCGATCACCCGTGATCTGTGGCCGGCGCCGTATCTGGTGGTGGACACCGGCGCCAGCGAAGCGCCGTACAACCACGTAGACGTCGGCTCACCGTACGCCATCGATTACGTCTGGGGCCGCCAAGTAGGGGACAACACGATCAACCCATGAAAATCACCGGCACTGTGGTCAAGCTCAGCATCATCGCGATGGTGCTGCTGCTCTTCACCGCGCTCATCGTGGTGGTGTTCGGTCAGATGCGCTTCGACCGGACCTATAGCTACGCCGCGGAGTTCAGCAATGTCAGCGGGCTGCGCAACGGCCAGTTCGTCCGCGCCTCCGGGGTGGAGATCGGCAAAGTCAAAAACATCAAGCTGGTCGATAACGGTCATCGGGTGCGGGTGGACTTCGACGTCGACCGCTCGGTGCCGCTGTACCAGTCCACGACAGCACAGATCCGCTATCTCAACCTGATCGGTGACCGCTACGTCGAGCTCAAGCGTGGTGACGGCGAGGGCGCCGACCGGGTCCTGCCGTCCGGCGGATTCATCCCGCTGTCGCGGACTCAGCCGGCCTTGGATCTTGACGCGCTGATCGGCGGTTTCAAGCCACTGTTTCGCGCGCTGGACCCAGAGAAGGTCAACAACATCGCCTCGGCCCTCATCACCGTCTTCCAGGGCCAAGGCGGCACCATCAACGACATCCTCGACCAGACCGCGCAGCTGACCTCCCACATCGCCGAGCGGGACCAGGCGATCGGCGAGGTGGTCAAGAATCTCAACATCGTGCTGGACACCACGGTCAGGCATCGCGCGCAGTTCGACCAGACCGTCGACAATTTCGAGAAACTGATCACCGGACTGAACAATCACGCCGACCCGCTGGCCGCCAACACCGCGAACATCAGCAACGCGGCCGGAACGGTGGCCGACCTGCTGGCCGACAACCGGGCCCTGGTGCACGACACCCTGAACTACCTGGATCCGATCCAGCAGGCGATCGTCGATCAGCGTGACAAGTACGACGACCTGCTCCACCGGGCGCCGACCGGGGTGAACACGGTGGGCCGCGCCGTCGGCAGCTACGGAGACTGGATCAACTTCTACTTGTGCGACCTCACGCTGAAGACCGACGGGCTGCAGCCCGGCGGTCCGGTCCGGACGGTCAAGATCTGGCAGCAGCCGACGGGTAGGTGCACGCCGCAATGAGAACGCTGGAACCTGCCAACCGGCTGCGGATCGGGCTCATGAGCCTGGTGGTGCTGCTAATGGTCGTCGGCGTGGGCCAAACCGTCACCAGTGTCCCGATGTTGTTCGCCAGCCCGGGCTACTACGGGCAGTTCACCGACGCCGGTGGAATGAGCAAGGGCGACAAGGTGCGTATTGCGGGCCTCAGCGTCGGTCAAGTCGAGGCCATCAAGATCGACGGCGACCACGTCGTGATGAAGTTCTCGACCGGCAGCAACACCATCGGCACCGAGAGCCGGCTGGCGATCAAGACCGACACGATCCTGGGTAAGAAGGTGCTCGAGATCGACCCGCGGGGCACCCAGACGCTGCGGCCCGGCGGCGTTTTGCCGCTGGGTCAAAGCACCAGCCCATACCAGATTTACGACGCGTTCTTCGACGTCACCAAGGCCGCCGCCGGCTGGGACATCGACACCGTCAAACGGTCGCTGAATGTGTTGTCGCAGACCATCGATCAGACCTACCCGCACCTGAGTGCGGCCCTCGACGGGGTGGCCAAGTTCTCCGACACCATCGGCAAGCGTGACGAGCAAATCACGCACTTGCTCGCGCAGGCCAACCAGGTGGCCAGTGTGCTGGGTGACCGCAGCGAACAGATCGACCGCCTGTTTGTGAACTCGAACACCCTGCTGGCCGCGTTCAACCAGCGCAGTCGGGCCATCAGCGCGCTGCTAGATAACGTCTCCGCTTTCTCTGCCCAGGTGCAAAACCTCATCAACGACAACCCCAACCTGAATCATGTGTTGGAGCAGCTGCGCACCGTCAGCGACCTGTTGGTGGCGCGCAAGGACGACCTGGCTCAGACGGTCACCCTGCTCGGCAAAACCATCGCCGCCTTCAACGAAACTGTCGCGTCGGGACCGTACTTCAAGGTATCGCTGGCCAACTGGTTGCTGACGCCGTACTGGGTCTTGCAGCCGTGGGTGGATGCGGCGTTCAAGAAGCGCGGCCTCGATCCCGAGGAGTTCTGGCGCAACGCGGGGCTGCCGGCGTTCCGGTTCCCCGACCCCAACGGCACCCGGTTCCCCAACGGTGCGCCGCCGCCGGCGCCACCGGTGCTGGAGGGCACCCCGGACCATCCGGGGCCGGCCGTCCCGCCGGGATCGCCTTGCTCGTACGCCCCGGCCGCCGGCGCCTTCCCGACTCCGGTGAACTTCCTGCCCTGCGCGATGGCAGGTGTCGGCCCGTTCGGCGACAACCCGTTGGCGCCGACCGACGTCCGCCCGTCGCCACCGAATCCCAACGGCCTGCCCCCGACGCCCGGGATCCCGATCGCCGGACGGCCCGGCGAGCCGCCGCCAGACGTTCCGGGCACACCGGTGCCGATTGCGCCGGGACCGCCTGGAGCGCGCACCGAGCCGCTGGCACCCGCCGGTCCGGTTCCGCCGCCGTCGACGTTCGCGCCGGGGCTGCCGCCTGGACCGCCGGCGCCGCCGGGGCCTGGAAACCAGCTTCCGGTTCCGTTCATCCCGCCGGGCCAAGGAGGAAACAGCCAGCCAGGCGGCGGGGGAGGCAGCTTGGGAGGTAGCCA
>DASQRI010000612.1:0-9022 GCA_035642975.1 Mycobacterium sp. | reverse complement strand
TGGCCCATTGCGGCGCACAACGATCAGACCGCGAGCCTGTGGATGATCACGGAGCCGAGCTAAGCAGCGACGACGGGGCGTCCAGGCGTGGGACTCGTTGCCGCCGTGACTATTCGATTTCACTGAGGACGAATCATGACCGCCGTCAACACGGTTTTGGGGCCTGTCGACTCGGCCGACCTGGGCCCCACCTACATGCACGAACACATCTTCGTCACCACGTCTGATGTGCAGATCGACTACCCCGACGAATGGGGTACCGACGATGCCCGGGTGGCCGAGGCGGTGTCGCGGCTGACGGCCTTGACCGCGCAGGGTATACGCACCATTGTCGATCCCACCGTGGTCGGGCTGGGGCGCTACCTGCCGCGGATCCAGCGTGTGGCCGAGCAGGTCCCGAACTTCCATATCGTCGCGGCGACCGGTGTGTACACCTATCACGACGTTCCGTTCTTCTTCAGCTACCGGGGTCCGGCAGTCAACGACATCGTGGGCGCCAAGGTGCCCGACCCGATGGTGGACATGTTCGTTTCCGACATCGAGGACGGGATCGCCAACACCGGCGTCAAAGCGGGGATGCTCAAGTGCGCCATCGACGATCCGGGGCTCAACCCCGGGGTGGAGCGCGTGATGCGCGCGGTGGCCAAAACACATCTCCGCACCGGGACTCCCATCACGGTGCACACCCATCCTGGGACCCAGACGGGGCTAGTAGTTCACCGCATTATGTGCGAAGAAGAGGGCGTGCAGCCGAACCGGATTGTGCTCGGGCACAGCGGCGACAGTACCGACATCGACCATCTGAGTAAGTTGGCTGAGTACGGCTTCGTTCTCGGGATGGATCGCTTCGGAATCAACGTCGGAACCACCTTCGAAGCCCGCGCCGACACATTGATCGAGATGTGTCGTCGTGGCTTCAGCCGCCAGATGGTGTTGTCCCACGACGCCGCATGCTTCTTTGACTGGATGGATCCCAAGGTGCGCGCGGCCGCGCTGCCCCAGTGGAACTATCTGCACATCGGTGAGGAGGTCCTCCCCTATGTTCGCAAGCGTGGCGTCACCGACGAGCAGATCACCACCATGCTCGTCGAGGTGCCCCGCCGGCTCTTCGAAACGTCCGACTGACCACCGATCTACGAGCCCGACAGATATTGCTGCCCTAAAACCTTGCGGGCCGCAATACCGCGGCGCCGCTGGTCGGCGAGGGTCCACCATCGTGACGTTCGGCAGCTCTCGGCCGGACCTACGTGGACCCGATGCCGCTCGCCGCCGCGCCGATCCCCATTGATGCGGATCGCCATGGCGGCAGGTCATCCCATCGGCAGCAATGTTGGTGCAAAGCATGACCGCCTTGGCGTGAACAGCGTCGCAATCGGAAAAAAGGGCTCTACGCTGATCGCTATGCCATCAGGTGAGAGGGCTAAGCCATCGAGTGACATCGAAAAGCAGGTGTGCGAGATCGGCGCGGAATTGGCCAGCCGGGTCGAGGAATTGGGCCGCGACATCGCCGCCACCATCCGAGCCGATATCGACTTCTACAAACAACACACCCGCCTCATCACCGACGACGAGCTACTCACCAACAGCACCGAGACCATTCGATTTGTCTTTGACGCCCTGGCGGCCGGTCGGCCGTTCGATACCTCAGCGGCGGCCAACACCGGCTCCAAACGTGCCGCTGGCAACGTGCCGCTGCCTGCGGTCATGGATGCCTACCGGGTCACTGCGCATTACATCTGGGATGTGATGTCGGATCTGGCGAGTTGGCAGCCGGATCGCATCAGCCGGGAGGCCTTGATCCTTGCCACGGCGCGGCTGTGGCAGGCACAAGATCTGTACACCGACGCGATGACCAGCGCTTATCGTCAGCAGGCATTGCAGCAAGTTCTTGAAGACGAAGCCGAGCGCGCCGCATTGGCCGAGGCCCTGCTTGAGGGCCGTATCTTCGATGACCGCAGCATCTGGGAGATTGCCGAGCTGTTGCGACTGCCATCGCAAGGGCCGTACGTCGTTATCGCCGCCGAATCTCCGGTGGTGGGTAAGCAAGCGGTTCGCGGCATCGCGGGCATGCTGAGCAGCGTTGACGTGTCCTCCGCGTGGCGTCTGCTGCCCGATCTGCAGATCGGCATCGCCCACATCGGGTCGAAGACCGCCCGCGATGCGCTGCTGGCGCTGCTGGGACGAGTGGCGACGACACGGGTAGGGGTCAGCCCACAGTTCAACAATCTCGCTGAAACCGCTCAGGCGCTGCGGTATGCGCGCATCGCGCTCAGCGCGCGAGACGTATCAGGGGGGAAGGTCACGGTATTCGATGACTCAGCCCTCGGGGTCGCCGCGGTCAGCGCCCCAGAGGTGACGAGGAAGCTGGCGGACATCATCCTGGCGCCTTTCAACGATTTGTCCGCCGAGGACAGGGACGTACTGTTCACAACGTTTCGGGTATGGGTCGACCACGACGGCTCCCTCTCGGAAACCGCCGCAGCGCTGTACTGCCATCCCAACACCGTCCGATATCGGCTTCGCCGTGTGGAGGAACGTAGTGGCCGTTCGTTGACTGTCCCACGCGATCTCGCCGAGTTGTGTCTGGCGTTGGAAATTTACCAACGCCTCCCCTGAACAAATTCAATATCGAATAGGCTTGTGCAGCAACGCCGTCCAAGCATTTGGAGGACTCCGGGTCGACGGTGCGTGCACAACGGGAAACAATTCATGCAAGGCGTCGGTGCGGGCAGACAGATCCACGTTTGTTCCCTGACATACCAATCAATGCCTGACGTTGTCGCCGGCAACATCGACGCGCGGTTCCCAGTGCGTAACACTTCAGACATGACTATCAATGCTGTTTCGAAACTGTTTCCCTGGCTATGGAAATCCACGCTGACGTCTGGCTTGCTCGCCGTGCTGCTGGGTGCTCTTGTTCTGGCCTGGCCTGGAAAATCGATCCTCGCGGCATCCGTGCTTTTCGGCGTTTATCTTCTCGTCAGCGGCATCGCCCAGGTGATTTTCGCGTTCGGCCTACATGTCACCGCGAGCTCTCGGATCCTGTTGTTCCTCAGCGGCGCGGCATCGTTGATCCTGGCCGTGCTGTCATTCCGTCACTTCGGCGAGGGATACGCAGTTCTCCTGCTGGCCATATGGATTGCTGTCGGATTCATCTTCCGCGGCGTGGCAACGACGGGATCGGCAATCAGTGAGCCGGGTCTCCCGGGGCGGGGGTGGATGATCTTCGCTGGCCTCATCAGCCTCCTGGCCGGCATGGTCGTTTTAGCGTCGCCGTTCGACTCGATCGTGATATTGGCTTTTGTTGTCGGCGCCTGGCTGGTCGTCATCGGTGTGTTCGAGATCGTATCGGCCTTGCAGGTGCGCAGGGCGGGCAAGACCATCGCGGGTGCCGACCACCTGCGTGGCCGCCTAGCGCCCACGGGTTGAATGCGCAATCCGAATTTGCTTGGAGCGCAACGGACCAACTAGACGATCGAAAGGGGAACCATGGCGTTCGGGGACTGAGGACGCCGGGTTCAAGGGCGTCGTTGTCACCCTCGACACCTGGATCACCGGTTGGCGTCCGCACGATCTGTCGACCGCGAACTTTCCGCAACTGCGTGGTCACTGTTTGGCCAACTACTTCACCGATCCGGTGTTCCGCGCCAGCCTGCAACACACCCCCGAGGACGACCCCCACGCCGCGGTGCTGCACTGGGCGCAGGTCTTAGGCAATCCGGTGAGCTGGCACGACCTGAGCTGGCTGCGGTCGCTGACCACGTTGCCTCTGCTGGTCAAAGGTATCTGCCACCCCGACGATGTCCGCCCGGGCCAAGGACGGCGGCATTGACGGCATCTACTGCTCCAACCATGGTGGGACACCAAGCCAACGGCGGCCGCCTACCCGCCCTGGAGATCTTGCCCGCAGTGGTGGAGGCCGCCGACGGTCTGCCGGTTCTATTCGACTCCGGGATCCGCTCGGGCGCCGACATCATCAAAGCCCTCGCATTCGGCGCCACTGCTGTCGGTATCGGCCGCCCCTACGCCTACGGCCTGGCGCTTGGCGGCGACGATGGCATCGTCCATGTGCTGCGAATGCTGCTGGCCGAAGCAGACCTGATCATGGCCGTCGACGGCTACCCCACCCTGAAACATCTTCAGCCCGAGGCGCTTCGGCCGGTCGGATAAGCTGCTGCCCAGCACCCAGCTTCGCAGCCTTATGACAACCGTGAATATCGAAACGCCCTGTGCTACAACGCCGTTTGCCGTTGCGGTGGCCTAGCCTCGCTCGGGAACCGAGGTGGGTGTGGGCACGTTCAAGGCCATCTGCGCTTCGGTCAGCACATCCAATCGAATGGGCCTGATCGGCTTGAGCGAACGGATGTCGTCGGCCAGTCGCCCGTCACCAACGTGAAGGTCGATGTTGCGGGGGAACAGCGTCCTTCCCGCCGACAACACGTTGGTTTGGCTCAACGACGCATGCCAAGCGCCACCGATCTTATTGAGAGCGGTCAGCGACGAGACATGCGTGCCGGTCACGTATGAACGCTGCTTCGGCGTGACAGCCGACATCGATAGATCTGTCCCACCCGAATCGTTCGCGACGCGCGCATTGGTTCGGTTGTCGTCGATCTCCACGTCAAGGCTCGTCACCCACTTGGGCATGCCGTAAACATCGTGGCCACGGACCTGCGCGATCTCGGTGTTCACGGGCAACGACAGCACATATGCATAGGCGGTGTCGTTCCCCAGCTCCGCAGCCAGATCGACAAACCCAAGCCGCCCGTGGCGTGGGGGCCGAACGGCGATAGCCACCAAGGCTTCCGAGTAGGGGTCGATGTCGCACACGTCGTAACGGTAGAAAACTACCGAAATCATCCCCAGACCCGGCACGATCTCCAGCGGCGCGAGCTCCTCAGGCAATCGCTTCCGGATAGCCCGGTTCGGCGCGATCATCGTGAGCTGGGCAACAGAGCTGCGGTAGTAGAAGTTGGGGGTGAGTGTCATCCCTACCGGCGAATCCACGTTTCGCTTTGGCAGGCTGCGGAAGAACGCGACACCGCTGACTCGCGGATCCCGGGCGACCTCGTCGAGATCGGTATCCATCCGGTACCTGTCGTAGAGACCACCCTTGGGCACCGTAACTGTACGTCCCCCGAGGTCTACGTCGACTTTCTGATCTGCAGCTGGAAGGTCAATCTCGCTCATTGTCGTTCCCTAAGTGGATGGGTTAAGGGCGATCTCGCTAAGCTCCATTCTCGCCCGGCACTCGATCGTCAGGTTTGTATGCGGAGCCAACGTCGTCGTCGCTACAGTGTTGTGCCGCACAATATGAACTCCTGGCCGCGCAGCGTGAATCACCATCCGAAGTGGGATGGCTGCCATAATTCTGGTTTGCGCCGCCCAGTCGTGTTCCGCGCGAGGGAATCTCACCGAACTACGCCTAACGTTCGAAACCTGCCGGCACAGCTGGTAACCCGTATGAGATGAAATATGGGTTCAAGAACGCGCGAACTATGCGGCGCGCTACAGCTATGGCGATTGTTGCGCCGACCAATCTGCGCCCGACGATCATGTCTCGGCGAACAATGACGGCTGGCCGCCGAACACCGACGATCACGGTACGGCGGACTCCGTACCACTGACCTTGATAACGGTGGGCGATCAGCCCCGCCTTGGGTGATGACGGAGTTCCTGATGGGCGAACACCGATTTGCGCGCATGGTTCGAAGTCCGCCACGTGCTTGTCGATCGACGACGGACACCACAGAGGTAGACGCAGTTAGCGTAACGATCGCCGACGAAGAACCCAGCCGTCGCTCTGTCGCCAAGACAGTCGAGCTCGGCGTGCGGGTGTCCGACATCGTGGGAATGCCCGCCACTGATCACGTGTATGTCGCCGTCACCGACCGCGTCATCGTGATCAGCAGCTTGCACAACATCATCGCCAACATTTCGGTGCCGCGGGATCCAAAGCGCTTGATTCTCGGTGCGGATGGTGAATTTCTTTATGTTGTTCACTACAACGGTGTGCTATCCATCATCGATACCACTGATCACACTTCGATGATCGTCGACGCCAACAGCCCGAGCGTTGCTGAAGTGGTCAGTCCCGATGGCCGACGTGTGTATCTAGCACATCGCGCGACCAGTAGCGAACGTGACTCCAGCTGGATCTCGGTCCTTGATGCCGACGGCACAATGGTGGCCAGAGTGCCCGTCGAAAACCACGCCACCGGCATGGATCTAAGTCCCGACGGCAGCCGTTTGTACGTCGCCACAGAGTGGTGCAACTCCTACACCCAGTACTATTCGGGCTTCGTTACGGTACTCGACACGAGCACTCTCAACGTCATTGACACCATCGCTGTGCCCCCGTCGCCGAGCACCGTTACCGTCGGTCCGGACGGTTCGAGCATCTTCGTCACGCACCACGACACCAATGCAATCACAACGATCGACCTGGCACGCCGCAACGTCAGTTCGATTTCCATGCAAGACTCACCGTTAGCAGCGGCGGTGACGGCGGACGGCACCCAGATGTACGTAACCGGATTGCGGTCGCTCACTGTTATCGACATCACGGGCGAACTGACGGCGGAGACCATCCCCGTCGGTGAGTTGCCGCGCCGTCTGCATTTCAGTGAAGACGGAAAGCGGGCATACATACCGGATTTCGGCAACCACGCCGTCGCGGTGCTCGACACCATCACACACGAACTGATAACGACAGTCGACATCGGCGGCAATCCAGAGGCGGTGGCGCTCAGCAGCGATGGTGAGCATTTGCATGTCGCAGACTATTGGGACGGCAGACTCACCACAGTCTCATTGGCATCGGTAATCCGCGGCGCGGAGGAAGCGTGATGGTGCAGTAGATGCTCTTCGACCCGTAAAGCGGCGCGTCCGGATGATCGCGCCTACACCAAACACGAGGATAAGACCATGCCGCTGCCACGCCCGTTCCATGCTGTTCCGCGCCGCTTCAACTCGGCCCTGCGATCTGTCGCCGGCTACCTGCCCCCGCTCGCGCTGCTACACCACAGGGGGCGCCGCAGCAGACGCGCCTAGAAGGCGAGATGACCCGAGCCGGGAAGCATTACGCCATCACGAACCCCCGGCGCCTCGGCCGCGACGGCCTCAATCTGCTGCCGTCGCCAGTTGCGGCAGTGATGCGAGGAATCGGAGTCAGCGACTTCCTGCAATTCGACGGCACAGTATCCCGCTAGCTTCACTCCCGCCGCGACTGGGAGCCGGACGAACAGTTCAACTGCTGGTCTGCGGCGATCAGATCGGCCGCGAAATCGCAATCACTGCAAACTGATCCGCGCAAAAAGATGGCCGTCTTGCCGATCCATTCGACAAGACGACCATCTTTAATCAGTTGCAGCGGCATTCTCGCCACGTTGCGCCGGCCGGCTGCACTGGTTGCTGACTCAGCTCAGTCAAACTCAAATGCAAAGGCCGAGCAAGCAGGGCGGAGGCGGGCCGCCCCAGCCCCCACCGCCAAAGCCTGGACCGCCAAAGCCGCGGCCGCCACCACCGTGAAAGCCGCCGCCGCCACCGCCGCGGCCGCCGCCCCAGCCAGCCAATTGCGCTTGGTGGACCACCCCCGGACCAGCCTGCGGCACAGGAGCGGCGTTCGCGACCCCGGCGAGGCCGAGGGCCGAAAAGCTCAACACACCGGCGATTGCGCCCGCGCCAACGATCTTCTTCAGGATCATGAAGATCCCCTCTCCGATGTGAAACTCGTGGCCGGGAAAGTTGCCCGGTTGCTACATATTCGAAGGTAGACAGCCTGTATCTGAATTGGCTATGTCCGGGCCCTGCATCACGTATGCGGTACCGGCAACGCGGCGAGCCTTAAGCCAGGCCACCGATCCGACTCGTGTTTATCGGCACAGGATGTGACCGGCACTCTTGTTCTGCAGGACATTGCTTCTTCTTCGGCGGCTCATCACGATGATCAGCATGGCGACGTCGGGGACTTGGCGACCGTTGTGGTTCGCGGGCTGTGGAAGCAGTCGCGAACTGCGCACTGCACTGGGTGCTGGAGCACCGCGCCGGTGAACTCGACCAATCCGTCCACCTAAATAACCCGAGAGAAAGTGGGGCAGCAAGTGACGACCGTCCGCAACGCCATCCTCGACCTGTGCCGAGCCCACGGTCTGACCACCTGGTTCGGCAATCCCGGCTCGTCGGAACTTGCTCTGCTGGAAGAATTTCCCAACGACTTCCGATACTTCCTCGGGCTGCAGGAAATGATCCCGGTGGGGATGGCCGACGCCTACGCGCAAATCACGCAGCGGCCCGCCTTGGTCAATTTGCACACCGCTCCCGGCATGGGCAACGCGCAGGGCCAGCTGTACAACGCCTACGTCAACAAGACCCCGCTGATCGTCACGGCCGGAAATCAGCGGCGCAACATGCAGAACCAGTATTGCCTGCTGACCAACCACGAACCCCTCACCATCGCAAAGCCATTCGTGAAATGGGCAGCCGAGCCGGCGATCGCCAGTGAGTCTCCGGCGGTACTTGCACGTGCCATCCATCTGGCCACCACACCCCCGATGGGGCCGGTATTCGTTTCGCTGCCAATGGATGACATGCCGATCGAGCTCACTGACGCCCAGGCCGCGGAAACCGCAGTGGTACGCAAGCGCACCGTCACTCACGCGAACGAGTTCCCGCCGGATCTGGCCGAGCAGATCTGTAAACGATTGGCGCAGGCCAAATCCCCGGCGCTGATCGTCGGCGGAGACGTCGAACGCTACGACGCGTGGGACGCGGTGGTCGGATTGGCCGAACGCACCCAATCAAGCGTCTACACCGCCCCACTGACCGGATGGAACGGATTCCCCGAGAACCACCCGCTGTACCACGGTGCGCTGCCGCCCGGTGCCGGCTGGATCTCGCAAATACTCGCCGGGCACGATCTGCTGTTGGCGATCGGGACACCGGTGTTTCGGTACTACCCGTTGGTGCCCGGGCCCTACCTGCCGGAGGGCGCACATCTAATCCACATCACCAACGATCCCGA
>DASQRI010000611.1:0-11565 GCA_035642975.1 Mycobacterium sp. | reverse complement strand
GGATCGCCACGACCAGAAGTGAAGCAGCGTCCCGGATCCGAGCATGCCGATGACGGCACCGCATCCTGCGACGCCCGCCCAAATGCCGGCGGCCTTGGCGCGTTCATCCTCGCCGTGGGTAGCCGTCAGCAGCGAGAGCGTCGCGGGCATGATGAATGCCGCCCCGGCGCCGGCCACCCCGCGAGCCGCGATGAGTTGCACAGGGCTGGTGAAGACGGTCGACGCCAATGACGCGATCGCGAAGACGGCGAGGCCGAAGAGGAAAGCGCCGCGGCGGTCGTAGCGGTCACCGATCGCGCCGGCGGGTAACAGCAGGCAGGCCAGCACCACCGAGTAGCAGTCCACGATCCAGGTCAGCTGCGACTGGGTCGCGGAGGTGGCCACGGCGATGTCGCCCAGCGCGGTGTTCAGCGCGACCATCGAGGCGATTACCAGCGTGACGCCGACGCAAGCGACGATCATCGTCCAGATTCGTGCGCGGTTCGAACCCCACGCGGTGGCTTGCGTACGCTGGTCAGGCCGGAGGAGAGTGTCGACCATAGTCATCCGTCTCCTTTCGGCGACGAGGAATTTTTTGAGACTAGCAGTCTCGTATGTAGACGGACAGTCTTGTTCCTAAACAAGGAGGTGGTCTACATCACCGACAAGACCGATCCCCGGCCGGCGCGTTCTCGGGCTCGTTTACTTGAAGCCGCCACCGCGCTACTTCGCTCCGGTGGTCCAAGTGCAGTGACCGTCGATGCGGTCACCCGTGGTGCCAATGTAGCCCGAGCCACCCTGTACCGCCATTTCCCGAGCGGAAACGACTTGCTGGCAGCGGCTTTCAACAGCCTGATACCGCCCGCGCCGATGCCGTCCGAACAGGGCGCTCTGCGCGATCAGCTGATCGAGGTGGTGCTGGCCTTCGGACAATCGATTGCCGAGGCCCCGGGCATGATGACGGCGATGAGTTGGCTGGCGCTCGGGCGGGACCTGGAACAGTTACCGGAATCACACCAGACCCGCACCGCCGACAGCCCGGCGATCAGCACACTGCGGGAACGCATCGCCCAGCAGTACGCGGCGCCGTTTGACGCGATCTTCAACAGCCCGGAGGCCGCCGAACTGGGCGACATCGACCGCTCGCGGGCGATCGCGCTGCTGATGGGCCCGGTGGTGTTGGGCCGGCTGTCCACCTTGCCCGATTTCGACTACCGCGAATGCGCGCGTGCCGCCGTCGACGGCTTCCTGTACGTGCAGCGCACCAAAACCAAGCCGCTCAGCAAAGCTCGTAGCGAATCGGCAGGTGCTTGAGGCCACCGACGAAAGTCGTGGCGATCAGCTCCGGGGTTCCGTTCAGCTCGATGGATTTCAGCCGCGGTACCAGCTCGGTGAAGAAACTGTTGACCTCCATCCGCGCCAGCGCGGCCCCCAGGCAGAAGTGCACGCCGTAGCCGAATGCCAAGTGCTTGTTCGGATCCCGGCCGACATCGAACCGGAATGGATCGTCGAACACCTCTTCGTCACGGTTGCCGGACACGTAAGACAGATACACCGCTTCGCCTTTGGCGATCGGCACCCCGCGCAGCGTGGTGTCTGCGGTGGCGGTACGCATGAATTCCTTCACCGGTGTCACCCACCGGATCATCTCCTCGGTGGCCAGTGACATCAAATCGGGGTTGTCGCGCAGGCGCTTTCGTTGATCCGGGTTTTCGATGAGCGCCTGCAGACCGCCGGCGATCGTCGCGCTGGTGGTGTCATGGCCCGCGCTGGCGATGATGACGTAATAGGAGGCGGTGTCGACGTCGGACAACGGTTCCCCGTCGATGTGGGCGTTGGCGATGGCCGACGCCAGGTCGTCGGTGGGATGCTCGCGGCGCGCAGCTGTCAGTGCGCTGAAGTAGCCGAAGAATTCCAGCAGAACTTGAAGCTGCTCCTCCAGGGAGGTGCCGCGGCGGAATTCGGCGTCGTCACCGCCGAACAGTTCCTGGGTGAGTTTGAGCATGCGGGGAAAGTCGGATTCCGGCAGGCCGAGCAGCGACATGATCACGTAGAGCGGGTAGTTGACGGCCACCTCCTGCACGAAGTCGCACGCACTGCCCGTAGCCAGCATCTTGTCGACGTAGATTTTGGCCAGCTCGTCGACGCGGACTTTCAGCGCCCGCATTGCCTTGGGGCGAAACCAATCCGCGCCGATAGCGCGCACCACGCGATGTTGGGGGTCGTCCATGTGGATCAGGGTGCGCAGCCCCATCCCGGCGTCCAACTGTTTGCGCGCCATATCGTCGGCTTCAGCGGTAGCCAGCAGCGGCCGCGGCTCGTTGATGAACAGATCGTTGGCCCGCTCGATTTCTATGATGTCGGCGTGCTTGGTGATCGCCCAAAAGGGGCGGAAGGGCGGGCAGTCGACCAACGTCACAGGTGCGATGGCGCGCAAATGGGTCAGCGCTGCGTGCAGCCGTGGCTCGTCGGCATAAGATGTCGGATCGGCAAATACCTTCGCGGCCTCGTCAATGATTGGTGTGCTCATCTGCTTTCTTCGTTCGTTGGCGAGTTTTGACACGTGTCACGTCGCTCAGTGTCCGCGATCGCGGATTACCGGATGAGCACTTTCCGGTAATCCGTAGGCTGTGGTTTCGTGCCGATCCGATCATCTCGTCGCCGACGAGCTTGCGCCGTCCTGCTGGTGACGGCGGTGATGGCGGCATGCGGTCAGGCCGGCAGCATCACAGCGCACAAGACCGAACCGCCATTCGCCGGCCCGCTGGATGCCGCCGTCGTGCACACCCCGATGGGAACCGTGCGGGGGATGGCCGCGTCGGATTACCGCTTATTCCAAGGTATTCCGTATGCGGCTCCGCCGGTGGGGCCGCTGCGGTGGCAATTGCCGCGGCCGCCGATGCGGTGGTCGGGGATGTTGGACGCCAGCAAACCGGGCCCGCAGTGCATGCAGGACACCGGACGTGACCCACGGGTGGGAAAGCCGACCAGCGAAAACTGCCTCACGCTGAACGTCTGGACGCCGCCGCGCGGACAGCACGGTGACAAGCGCCCGGTGATGGTGTGGATCCATGGCGGAGGCTTCGTCAACGGCAGCGGCGACATCTACCACGCGCGCTCGCTGGCGGCCAAGGGCCGCATCGTTGTCGTCACACTGAACTATCGGCTGGGTGCGCTGGGGTTTTTGGCCCACCCGTCGCTCGGTCCGCCCGGCGACGTCGGGAATTACGGCCTGGCCGACCAACAGGCCGCGCTGCGCTGGGTCCGCGACAATATCGCCGCGTTCGGTGGCGATCCCCGGAAGGTGACCATCGCCGGCGAATCCGCGGGCGGTATGTCGGTGTGCGATCACCTGGTGGCACCCGGGTCGGCGGGGCTGTTCCGGGCGGCGATCATCCAAAGCGCGCCGTGTCAGGCGCAGGCCGACCTGGCGACCGGGCAGCGGCAGAGCGTGGATTACGCGGCCTCGACGGGCTGTCGCAATCCCGCTGCCATCGCGGCATGTCTGCGTGCACTGCCGGCGAGCACCTTGGACCGTCCGCCCTGGTACTACTTCATCGGCGATTCCGACGCGCTGTCCGGTCCGGTCACCGGGACCGCGGTGCTGCCGGACGGTCCCGTCGCGGCATTCGCCGCCGGTCGGGCGGCCCGCGTGCCGGTAATGATCGGCGTCACCCATGACGAGTTCACCATGTTCGCGGCACTGCGGTACACGAAGCTGGGCCGGGGGGTCAGGCCCGCCGAATATCCGCATGTGCTCGCGGACATCTTCGGCTCCGACGGCGCCGCGGTCGTGTCGCACTATCCGCCCGACCACTACGGCGGGGACGTGTCGCTTGCCTATTCCGCGGCGGTCACCGACGGTGTGTTCGCCTGCGCTGCAGACCGATTGGCGGACTTACTGAGGCCAAACGCGCCGGTGTACGCCTACGAGTTCGACGATCCGGATGCACCCGCGCCCAAGCTAATACGCGAAGCGCCGTTTCCGGTCGGCGCCAGCCACTCATTGGAGCTGCGCTACCTGTTCAACTTCGGCGGAGCGCTGCCGCTCGATTCCGCGCAGCGGGTACTGTCCGACCAGATGGTCAGCTACTGGAGCCATTTCGTCACCAACGGTGCGCCGAAGACCGCGGGTCTGCCCGGCTGGCCGGCGCAAGACAGCGATCCTGACCACAACGCCTGGATGTCGTTGCGTCCCGACGGCAGCAGGGTGATCACCGATTTCGAAGCGGCACACCAGTGCCCGTTCTGGGCGTCGCTGAAAGGCAGATCGTGAGCACTCCAGAACCCGGCGTGTTCGCCGCGGAGTGGGCAACGGCGTTCAATCGCCTGGATGTCGAAGCTGTTCTCGCCCATTTTCACGACGAAGTCGTTTTCACCTCTCCGGTCGAGTGGCGGGCCAAACGTGGTCGCCGCACCGTGCTGGCGCAGTGCACGTTTTCCAAACGTGCGCTATTCGTCTGTGGTGACAAAGCGACGCCGCGGTAAGAAATATATGTTCACTTAGATCCGTTTCTCGTCTTCGGCGAAAGTTAAATTGCTGCACTGCCGCCGTGGCCGCGCCGCTGTCGCGTCGTGCTGCCAGCGGTCACCGGTGGTCGCACCGCGGCGGTCGTCGGATAACAACATCCCCAGATGTAAGGCGCCATCGGATGTTTATCCACTCCGATTGTTGCGGCTCGAAAGCGATGTACGAAACCACCCTTCACCACAGGATGACCGGTGTCCGCCGCAACCAGGTGTCGGTCGTCAATTGCTCGACCACGAACCGAGCGACGTCGGCGCGCGCTATCTTGCCGCCGTGGACGCCTTCGAGGTCGGTGGTGGCCCTGATGCGGCCACGCGGTGAGCCGTTGGTGAGCATGGCGGGGCGTATGACGACCCAGTCGAGCGAACTGGCGCGGATCGCGGCTTCTTGGCGGTCCTTGTCCTTATAGGCGGGGCCGAGCAGCAACGGCTGGAATAGCCGGTCGAAGACGAAGCCGCCGTGGTTGCGACTGTCGCCGACTCCGAGCGCGGAGATGCAGATGAGACGGCGGACGCCGGCGCGGGTCATCGCCGCGACGAGGGCCCGGGTCGCGACGGTCAGCAGGTCAACGTCGCGCAATCCCATACCGGTGCCCAGCGCGCTGACGACGGCATCGCAGCCGGTCAACGCGCGCGCGAGGGTCTCCTCGTCGCGGACGTCGCCCTCGATCACCTCGGCTCCTGGCAGATTAGAGCTCGCTTTCGCACGAACGAGCGCCACTACGTGGTGACCGCTGGCCGTGGCGTCGCGGACGATTAGCTGACCGGTTGCGCCGGTTGCCCCCAAAATCAGTATCTTCATGCATTTTCTCCTAGCGCTAGGTGACCTACGTTTTAGACCTGGTCTATGTTCCAGACCAGGTCTAATGTATGGACCTTGGGGCTGCGCCGTAAGGAGGCAGTTATTTGTAACCAGGTGACATCAAGGGAACCCGTATGGACTCCGTGAGCTCAGCAGTGAGCGCGATCGAGCGTTTCAGCCGATACCAATCCGACGACGCCGAGTCGGTAGGACCCGTGTATTGCCCGGTGCGCGACGTGCTCGACAGCATCGGCGACAAGTGGAGCATCCTCATGATCATGACCCTCGCGGCGCGACCACAGCGCTTCAGCGAGCTTCACCGAGCTATTCGGGACATCTCCAAGCGGATGCTGACCCAGACGCTGCGCGATTTGGAGCGTGACGGACTGATCACCCGCCATGTTTTTCCGACCAAGCCGCCGAGCGTTGAATATCGCCTGTCCCCGCTGGGCCAATCGCTGCTGGAGCCGATGGCGAGCCTCATCGATTGGGCCGACACCCGTTATTCCGACATCCATGATGCGCGTGCCCGCTTCGACAGCGCACCGTGTGATGTGGCACGTTAAACGCGGTTAGCCTCGATTTTTCGCGGCGGCCGCTGCTGCTGGGTGGGTGAAAGTCATTCACATGCCCGATGACATTCCACTCGTGCAGAATCTGAGCCGGCACGTGGCCAAATCGGTCGGCGCACAACACCTTCCAACCGCATCGGCTCGGTGATGAAGTCGCAGAACAAGCGCAACGCATTCTGATACCCCCGCGCGGTCGATACCGCAGTCGGCGGCGAACCTGAGACTCAACTGGCCGTCCGATGCTGGTGTTGAAGGTTCAGCGTGCCGCTCGGCGCGGGACCGCGGCAACTATTCGTTGCCAGCTGGCCGCGATGTTGCACACGTCGCCGATTCGTGCGATCGCTGCCGCCTCGCAGTGCCCGCAGTCGCATTCGGTTCGGTGCGTAAGCAGTTCGTCGACTACTTGCCGCACGAGCGTCGTGGTGACGAGCTCGCCGGCCGACTGGGCGGCGTTGAAGCAGACGATTGCGATCAGATTGTCGGCGTCGGCCATACGCATAGTTGTCAGTGTGCGTGCGGGGCAGGGCCGGCGTCAGCTCTGACACCTGCCAACCTCCTGGCAACTGCCTTGCGGCCATGACGATACGTGATACGACGACGTCGACCTACGCAGCATCGAAAACGACGAATCAGACGAACGGCACAGCGTGGATCTCGTCGCAAAATGCCAACAAGGCAGCGGCTCACTAGTCGCATATGTGCTGGTCGAGCTCGTCATGCCGACACATCTTACTCTGGAGTAAGAAAGCGTCGCTCGGCTGTCCGGCGTCGCGGCGCCGCGCGTGGCGTCGCTGCTGATCAGCCGGTCCGGTCACCCCGCGGGCGGGATTTGGCCGATACCGCGATCTAGGGCATACTGTTCAGGTTGCCTTGCGCCGGGTTCAGGCCTGGTCGGGCATACGACCGGCGCCCAAACGGGCGCGTCCGGTCCCATCCTTGGAACGCGACGAATTTCGACCGCGGACCAGGCTGCGTTCGGGAGACACACCCGACCGCGGGGGCCGGTGGACCAAGACAGGTAAACAGCGGCGCAATATCCGGGCGACGCCAGATCGCGTGAGTGCGATCGGTGCCCGGCGGGACACCGGGTCCGGACCTGGAGAGTGAGGTAGGAGAAGCGTGGCGGGACAGAAGATCCGCATCAGGCTCAAGGCCTACGACCACGAGGCCATTGACGCCTCGGCGCGCAAAATCGTCGAGACGGTTGTCCGGACCGGCGCCAGCGTGGTGGGCCCGGTGCCACTGCCGACTGAGAAGAACGTGTACTGCGTCATTCGCTCTCCGCACAAGTACAAGGATTCACGGGAGCATTTCGAAATGCGTACCCACAAGCGGCTGATCGACATCCTTGATCCGACACCGAAGACGGTTGACGCGCTGATGCGCATCGATCTGCCGGCCAGCGTCGACGTCAACATCCAGTAGGAGATCTGCGAGCAATGGCGAGAAAGGGCATTCTGGGCACCAAGCTGGGTATGACGCAGGTGTTCGACGAGAACAACCGCGTTGTGCCGGTGACGGTGGTCAAGGCCGGCCCGAACGTGGTGACCCGCATCCGCACGCCCGAGCAAGACGGGTACAGCGCGGTGCAGCTGGCCTATGGCGAGATCAGTCCTCGCAAGGTCAACAAGCCGCTGACCGGTCACTACGCGGCCGCGGGCGTCAACCCGCGCCGGCACCTGGCCGAACTGCGTCTCGAGGATGCTGAGGCAGCAGCCGATTACCAGGTGGGCCAGGAGCTGACGGCCGAGATCTTCGCTGCTGGAACCTATGTCGATGTGACCGGCACCTCGAAGGGCAAGGGCTTCGCCGGAACCATGAAGCGACACGGCTTCCGCGGGCAGGGCGCCAGCCACGGCGCGCAGGCGGTACATCGTCGTCCCGGTTCCATCGGCGGTTGCGCCACTCCGGCGCGGGTGTTCAAGGGCACTCGGATGTCCGGTCGGATGGGTAACGACCGGGTGACGACGCAGAACCTGTTGGTGCACAAGGTCGATGCCGAGAACGGCGTGCTGCTGATCAAAGGTGCGGTGCCCGGCCGCACGGGTGGACTCGTCGTGGTCCGTAGCGCGATCAAACGAGGTGAGAAGTAATGGCTGCCGAGAAAGCCCAGAAGGCACTCAAGATCGACGTCAAGACCCCGGCCGGCAAGACCGAGGGATCCGTCGAGCTGCCGGCCGAGCTGTTCGATGCGCCGGCGAATATCGCGTTGCTGCACCAGGTGGTGACCGCACAACGGGCGGCGGCGCGCCAAGGCACACACTCGACCAAGACCCGCGGCGAGGTCCGCGGCGGTGGACGGAAGCCGTACCGGCAGAAGGGCACCGGTCGCGCCCGGCAGGGCTCGACGCGTGCCCCGCAGTTCACCGGCGGTGGCGTCGTGCACGGCCCGAAGCCTCGCGACTACAGCCAGCGCACGCCCAAGAAGATGATCGCCGCCGCGCTGCGCGGTGCGTTGTCGGACCGGGCGCGCAATGACCGCATCCATGCGATCACCGAGTTGGTGTCGGGACAGACTCCGTCGACCAAGAGCGCCAAGGCTTTCCTGGGCACGTTGACCGATCGCAAGCAGGTGCTGGTGGTCATCGGACGCAGCGACGAGACCGGCGCGAAGAGTGTGGGCAATCTGCCCGGCGTGCACATCCTGACGCCGGACCAGCTCAACACCTACGACGTGCTGCGCGCCGACGACGTGGTGTTTTCGGTGGAGGCGCTCAACGCCTACATCGCGGCGAACACCAAGACTGGCGAGGAGGTTTCGGCCTGATGGCGACTGTCACTGACCCCCGCGACATCATTCTGGCCCCGGTCATCTCGGAGAAGTCCTATGGCCTGATCGATGACAACGTGTACACGTTCCTGGTGCACCCCGATTCGAACAAGACGCAGATCAAGATCGCGATCGAGAAGATCTTCGCGGTCAAGGTGGCGGCGGTGAACACCGCGAACCGCCAGGGCAAGCGCAAGCGCACCAGGACCGGGTACGGCCAGCGCAAGAGCACCAAGCGCGCCATCGTGACGTTGGCGCCCGGCAGTAAGCCGATCGAACTGTTCGGAGCACCGGCGTAGCCGAGGATAGAGAGACTTAACTGACATGGGAATTCGCAAGTACAAGCCGACGACTCCGGGTCGCCGCGGTGCCAGCGTCTCCGATTTCGCCGAGATCACCCGGTCCACTCCGGAGAAGTCGTTGGTCCGGCCGCTGCACGGTCGCGGTGGACGCAACGCGCACGGCCGCATCACCACCCGCCACAAGGGTGGCGGGCACAAGCGCGCCTACCGGGTGATCGACTTTCGCCGCAACGACAAAGACGGCGTCAACGCCAAGGTCGCGCACATCGAGTACGACCCGAACCGCACCGCGAACATCGCGCTGCTGCACTTCCTGGATGGTGAGAAGCGCTACATCATTGCGCCGCAGGGACTTTCCCAGGGCGACGTGGTGGAGTCCGGCGCCAACGCCGACATCAAGCCGGGCAATAACCTGCCGCTGCGCAACATTCCGGCCGGTACGTTGATCCACGCTGTGGAATTGCGGCCCGGCGGCGGAGCCAAGCTGGCCCGATCGGCCGGCTCGAGTATCCAATTGCTCGGTAAGGAAGGCACTTACGCTTCGCTGCGGATGCCCAGCGGTGAGATCCGCCGCGTCGACGTGCGCTGCCGCGCCACCGTCGGCGAGGTAGGCAACGCCGAGCAGGCCAACATCAACTGGGGTAAGGCCGGCCGGATGCGCTGGAAGGGCAAGCGCCCAACGGTGCGTGGTGTGGTGATGAACCCGGTCGACCACCCGCACGGTGGTGGTGAGGGCAAGACGTCCGGTGGTCGTCACCCGGTCAGCCCGTGGGGCAAGCCCGAAGGCCGTACCCGCAAGCGTCACAAGACCAGTGACAAGCTCATCGTCCGACGCCGGCGCACCGGCAAGAAACACTCGCGCTAGCGGCAGCCAGGAGTAGATAAAAATGCCACGCAGCCTGAAGAAGGGTCCGTTCGTCGACGACCATCTGTTGAAGAAGGTCGACGTCCAGAACGAGAAGAACACCAAGCAGGTCATCAAGACTTGGTCCCGGCGGTCGACCATCATTCCCGACTTCATCGGACACACGTTCGCCGTTCACGACGGTCGCAAACATGTGCCGGTGTTCATCACCGAGGCGATGGTCGGCCACAAACTGGGTGAGTTCGCACCGACGCGCACCTTCAAGGGGCACATCAAGGACGATCGGAAGGCCAAGCGGCGATGAGCACGGCTACTGAATTTCCTTCTGCGGTCGCCAAGGCGCGGTTTGTACGGGTGTCGCCGACCAAGGCACGCCGGGTGATCGACCTGGTGCGCGGTAAGTCGGTGTCCGAGGCCCTCGACATCCTGCGCTGGGCACCGCAGGCGGCCAGCCTGCCGGTGGCCAAGGTCATCGCGAGCGCTGCCGCCAACGCGCAGAACAACAACGGCCTGGACCCGGCGACGTTGGTAGTGGCCGCCGTTTACGCCGACGACGGCCCGACCGCCAAGCGGATCCGTCCGCGCGCTCAGGGCCGCGCCTTCCGGATCCGCCGACGCACCAGCCACATCACCGTGGTGGTGGAAAGCCGGCCGACCAAGGACGCCCGGGGCTCGCAATCTGCGAGCGCGACCCGCGCACGCCGCGCGCAGGCCAGTAAGGCTGCTGCGGGGAAGGCCCCGGCGAAGAAGGCATCTGCCGAGACGGCCCCGGCCAAGAAGGCACCCGCGAAGAAGACGACCGCTGAGAAGGCGCCGGCCAAGAAGGCATCCGCCGAAAAAGCACCTGCCAAAAAGACATCTGAAGCGAAGGCATCCGCCGCGAAGTCGACTGAGACTGACGCGACTTCGGAAGCGAAGGGAGGCTCGCAGTAGTGGGCCAGAAGATCAATCCACACGGATTCCGGCTCGGTATCACCACCGACTGGAAGTCTCGGTGGTATGCGGACAAGCAGTATGCGGAGTACGTCAAGGAAGACGTCGCGATCCGTCGGCTGCTGTCAACCGGTTTGGAACGCGCGGGAATCGCCGACGTGGAAATCGAGCGCACCCGCGACCGCGTTCGAGTCGACATCCACACGGCTCGCCCGGGCATCGTCATCGGTCGCCGCGGCACCGAGGCTGACCGGATTCGCGCCGACCTGGAGAAGCTGACCAAAAAGCAGGTCCAGCTGAACATCCTGGAAGTGAAAAACCCTGAGTCGCAAGCCCAGTTGGTGGCACAAGGCGTCGCAGAGCAGTTGAGCAACCGGGTGGCGTTCCGCCGCGCGATGCGCAAGGCCATCCAGTCGGCCATGCGTCAGCCCAACGTCAAAGGCATCCGGGTGCAATGCTCCGGTCGACTCGGTGGCGCCGAAATGAGCCGCTCGGAGTTCTACCGCGAAGGCCGGGTACCGCTGCACACGCTGCGTGCCGACATCGACTACGGCCTGTATGAGGCCAAGACCACCTTCGGCCGCATCGGCGTGAAGGTGTGGATCTACAAGGGCGACATCGTCGGTGGCAAGCGCGAGCTGGTTGCGCCGTCGGCCGGCGCAGAGCGTCCCCGCCGCGAGCGTCCGTCGGGCACCCGTCCGCGCCGTAGCGGATCCGCCGGAACCACGGCGACCAGTACCGAGGCCGGACGCGCTGCGTCGAGTGCCGAGGAGTCTTCTACCCCCCCAGCCGCTGCGCCAGCGGAGGCGCCTGCA
>DASQRI010000610.1:0-10144 GCA_035642975.1 Mycobacterium sp. | reverse complement strand
TTGCCAGGGGCACACGCTGTGCGCGATGATCGCGCCGGATTCGTTCGTGCTCGACGATATTGAAGGTCATTCGTCGGCGGTGTCCGAAGACGTTCCGCCGGACCAGGAAGACGCCGTGCGGGAGGCCGCACACTCCTGCCCCGAGCAAGCCATCCTTATTCATGGCGATCGCCAGCGCGGCGCAGCCGGGCGCAGCGGGTCGCCATCAGGCCACACAGCGGAGTCCGCATCGTGAGCATCGACGACGTCGTCAGCGACAGCGATCGCAAGAAGAACCGGTATCACTTCGACCGGCACACCCCGGAGTACCGCACCCAGTTCGAGAAGATCACCGAGGAGATCCACGACAAGTGCCCGGTCGCCTGGACCGACACCTACGACGGCCACTGGGTCGCCGGCGGCAGCAACGCGGTGTTCGAGCTCGCCCGCTGCCCGGTCGTGTCCAACGATCACGATATCAACGGGGAACGCCGTGGCTACCAAGGCATTTCGATCCCCAAAGCCAAGCGAGCGAGCGGCGTGCGGGGCGGCATCTTGGAAATGGACGAGCCTGAGCACCGCATTTACCGCAGCGTGCTCAACCCCTACCTGTCACCGGCCGCGGTCAAACGATGGGCTCCCTTCATCGACGACGTCACGCGTGCATGTCTGGACGAGAAGATCGAAGAAGGCCGCATCGACTTCGTCGACGATCTCGCCAACATCGTGCCCGCCGTCCTGACGCTGGCGATGTTGGGCATCCCGCTGAAGAACTGGGCTATCTACAGCGAGCCGGTGCACGCATCGGTGTACACCCCCGAGCACTCGCCCGACATCGACAAAATCGTCGCGATGCATCGCCAGATGGGCCTGGATCTGCTGACCAACATGGTCGAGATTCGCGAGAATCCGCGACCGGGAATCGTCAACGGGCTCATCCAGTTGCGGATCGACGGCGAGCCCGCACCCGACCTGGAGATCATGGGCAACCTCGGACTGGTCATCGGCGGCGGATTCGACACCACCACGGCGTTGACCGCCCACTCGATGGAATGGCTCTCCCAGCACCCCGATCAGCGCGAGCGGCTCAGCCGCGAGCGGGACACCCTGCTCGATTCCGCCACCGAGGAATTCCTGCGCTACTACACGCCGGCGCCCGGTGACGGCCGCACGTTCTCCGACGACGTGGAAATCGAAGGGACACAGTTCAAAGAGGGCGAGCGGTTGTGGATCTCCTGGGCGATGGCCAACCGCGATCCGTCCGTGTTCAGCGATCCCAACGAGATCGTCCTCGACCGTAAAGGTAACCGGCACTTCAGTTTTGGCCTCGGAGTGCACCGCTGCATCGGCTCCAACGTTGCGCGCACGGTGTTCAAGTCGATGCTCACCGCCGTCCTCGACCGGATGCCGGACTACCGGTGCGATCCCGAAGGCACCGTGCACTACGAGACCATCGGCGTCATTCAGGGCATGCGGAACCTACCGGCGACGTTCACGCCAGGAAGCCGGCTGGGCGCGGGGCTAGACGAAACGCTGGAGAAGCTTCAGCGGATCTGCGACGAGCAGGAACTCGCCCTGCCGATCACCGAACGCAAAGAAGCCGCCGTCATCGACTGAAGATGCGCTCCGGCAGCACATAACTTGGCAATACTGAGCAAGTCCGCAATCAGGCGGCTTATAGTCAGCCGACCCAGGTCTCGAGGAGACGAACGGAAGGGCAGGACGTGAAGTCGTTGACGCTGAGCATTCCGTTGATGGCGGCCGCGGTGACGCTGGCTCCGGTAGCCCACGCAAACATGCCGTACGGAAACTACCAAGTGGACTCACCGCGCGACCCGGGCCACTCGTGGCTATGGGCCCTCCGGCCATGTTACCCAGGTAACCCCCCTGACTGCCTCCAGGACCAGGCCCAGCCCAGACCCAACGGCCAAGCGACACCGTGGTACGCCGTTGCACACCTCGCGAACGGGCAGTACACGATGAGCGTCGACGTACCCGACGGGGTGCGCTGCACGGTCTACTTCCTGCCCTCGCATGACACCTACACGTGGGACGCGGTGACGCTGACCGGCTCGGTCAATTCCACCTATGACGCCGGCTGCGGTGGCGCGCCGGGCGGGACAAGCAGCTGGCCGTTCAGTCTTGTGCGGATCTGAGGTCGGCGTTCGGCGGACAGCAGTCCTCAGCGGGCCGGCAGTCCCAGCACCCGCTGCGCGATGATGTTGCGCTGGATTTCCGAGGTGCCGCCGGCAATGGTCCCGGAGAAACTGCGGGCGTAGCGCTCGAACCAGCTGCCGAAGTAGTGGTCGAGGTTCATCGGTTCATACGGTCCGGTCAGCGCAGGGTGCAGTAAGCCGTCGGATCCCGCTGCGGACAAAGCATTTTCACACGCTTGCCGTTCGGCTTCCGAGCCGAGCAGCTTGAGCACCGACAGGGCGGGCACGTCTTCTTCGCCGCGGGCAGCCCGGGCCAGCGCGACGGACCCGAGCAGACGAAGCGCCTCGCGGTCCATGATCGCAGTGGCGTAGTGGTCTCGCTCGAGCGCATTCGCCGGGTGGAAATCGGTGATGACGTTGTCGAGGCGGTCGGCGAAACCGAGCCACATCATCGTGCGTTCGTGCCCCAGTGAGCCGTTGGCCACTCGCCAGCCCTGATTCAGCGGCCCGACCAGGTTCTCCGCCGGAACCCGCACGTCGGTGAAGAACACCTCGTTGAAGTCCAGGTCATCCTGTCCGCAGATGGACGGGAACGGCCGCCGCACCACGCCGGGGGTATCGGTGGGGATCAGCAACGCGCTGATTCCCTTGTGCTTGGGCGCATCCGGGTCGGTGCGCACGAACGTCAGCAGCACGTCGGCGTCGTGGGCCCCGGACGTCCACACCTTCTGGCCGTTGACCACGAAGTGATCACCGTCGCGGGCTGCCTTCGTGCGCAGCGACGCCAGGTCCGAACCGGCACTGGGCTCACTCATCCCCAGCGACGCGGTGATCTCGGCGCGCAGGATGGGCACCGCCCAGTGTTGCTTCTGCTCGTCGCTACCGAATGAAATCAGCGATGCCGCAATGATGTTCACACCCTGCGGGTTGAAGCTGTGGTAGATCCGCCGCCGGCACAGCTCCTCGAGGTACACATACTGCTGCAAGACCGTGGCATTGCGGCCGCCGAATTCCGGCGGTTGGGTGGGCAGCAGCCAGCCGTTGTCGAAGAGTAGCCGCTGCCAACGGCGCGCCCAATCCGGCATGTGCGACACCGACTTCGGTCGCTCCAACGCCTCAGCCGCGGCGGTCGGCACGTGCTCGTCGAGGAACGCCACGAACTCCGCGCGAAATACCTCGACATCGGGATCAAAGGTGAGTTGCACGGTACTCCTCGGTAACCCTCGCCCGGTGCTCGGCGGTTCCGCCAAGCATGAGCTCGCCGGCTTTGGCCCGCTTCAACGCGAACTGCAGGTCGTTCTCCCATGTGAAGCCCATCGCGCCGAACAGCTGCAGGCCGTGGCGGAACACCAGCGACTGACATTCGCCCGCAGCCGCTTTCGCCATCACGGCGGCCAGCCGGCGGCGCGGATCGTCCGCGGCTATCGTCAGCGCCGCGTAGTAAGCCAGCGCCCGCGCGCGCTCCACCGCGACGTGCATGTCTACGGCCTTGTGCTGGACCGCCTGAAACGATCCGATCGGCACCCCGAATTGGTGACGGCTGCGCACATGGTCGAGGACCAGGTCCAGGATGCGCTGGCACGCACCGACCATCGTCATCGCCATACCCATCAGGGCGATCTGACGCGCCCGCTCGGTATCGACGTTGGCTCGGGCCGAATCGGGCACCCGAAGCCCGCTGAAGGTCAAGTCGGCGACGTGCAGTACCGGATCGAGCACCGAACGTCGTCGCCGGGACAGCTGCCCGCCCGCGTCGTCGGCGCTGACGATGAACACCGCGGCGTCGGTCACCACCGCCAACCGCTCGGCACGGTCGCCGTCCAGCACGTGCCGGGCAGTGCCGTCCAGCACCCACGCATCGCCGTCCCGATGCGCTGTCACCCCGCTGTAGACGGCGGTCCCGGAAATCTGCGGGTCAAACCGATCCGCTGCCAGCGGCGCAAACTGGCTCATCGTCGCCAGAAACGGGGTGGGATCGGTGGCCCGGCCCAGTTCTTCGAGCACGATGGCCAATTCGACGGCGGTCTCGGGGTCGCTCATCTCCGTCCAGCCGTGCTCGACGTAGGCCTTCCACACCGGTGTCGGGTCAAGCCCGTCTTCGGCAACACCTCGGACCAGCGCCGGCGGACACTGCTTGCCGACGGCATCGCGCACCGTTTCCTGCCAGAGCCGCTGCTCGGCGTCGAATTCCAAGAGCATCCCGGCCAGCTCCTTAGATCAGTTAACGTGCTGTGAGAATACTATTCTCTTATTAGCACAGTGACAATCTCGTGGGCTCTTCGCCGTCAATGAGAGGCAGGCGACGGTGGACATCGGGTTTATCGGTTTGAGCCACATGGGTTTTCCGATAGCTCGGCAAGCCACCTTGCCGGACGAGGGCGCCGATTCGGATTTCACGTCCGCGATCAAGCCGATGGAACGGGCCGCCGGCATCACCGTGGGCCCAGTGGGACAGCAGTCGCACAGCAGCTGAACGGTGGGAGAATGATATTATCGTTAACGAAGAACAGCGCTTACAGCGCCTGCCCGCGATTGTGACCACTACCAGGTGCGATGATTAATCGAAATGCTTACCGGAAACCCGTTGATTGCTGGTCAACGCGAATGTTAGATTGGCTATCGTATGGCCAGCAGGACCGGCGCAATTGCCGGAGCCGCGAAGGGTGGATCAGGTGAGAGAACACCCGGACGGAACGCGGACGCCCGTCATCGATGCGAGCGTGCACATCTTCTTCGCCTCGACCCGCGAACTACGCGAGTTACTCCATGAGCCCTTCAAAAGCCGTGGCTTCCCGGACTACGAGATGGACTGGTACGGCGCGCCCGGCGGGGAGTACGCACACGGCACTCAAGGGCCGGACCGCGGCTATCCCGGCTCGGACCCGAATGTCGTCGGCAACCACCTGTTTATCGAGCGCGGCGTCGACGTCGCCGTCCTGCACCCGATGGGTCGCGGCATCATGCCCGACCGGCACCTGGGCACCGCACTGCACGCCGCACACAACGAGATGATGGTGGCCCGCTGGCTGGAGCACGGTGAGTTCGGTGATCGCTTCCGCGGCACCATCCGGGTGAATCCCGACGACATCACCGGCGCGCTGCGTGAGATCGACAAGTACAAGGACCATCCGCGCGTCGTGCAGATCGGTGTCCCACTGCAATCCCGTGAACTGTTCGGCAAGCCGCAGTTCTGGCCGCTGTGGGAAGCAGCCGTCGACGCGAACCTGCCGGTGGCCGCGCACATCGAGGTCGGCTCGGGCATCGCCTTCACACCGACACCGTCCGGGAACACCCGCACCTACGAGCAATACGTCAGCTTCATGGCGCTGAACTACCTGTACCACTTGATGAACATGATCGCCGAGGGGGTATTCGAACGGATGCCCGCGCTGAAGTTCGTCTGGGCCGATGGTGCCGCGGACCTGCTGACGCCGTTCATCTGGCGGATGGACTGCTTCGGCCGGCCGCACCTCGAGCAGACGCCGTGGGCGCCCAAGATCCCGAGCCAGTACCTGCCCGGGCACGTGTATTTCGTGCAGGGCGGCCTCGACGGCCCAGGCGACGCCGAGTTCGCCGGCGAATGGTTCAGCTTCACCGGCAAGGACGACATGGTGATGTTCGGCTCCAGTTACCCGCACTGGCAGATGAGCGAGCTGGCCGTGCCGAGTGCCTACTCCGCCGAACAGCGCGACAAGTTCTGCTGGCGCAACGCCGCCGAGCTTTACGGCATAGACATACAGGCCAGCCTGGCTGCACAGTAGAAGTAAGCAAGGAGACCACGATGACGCTGACACACACTCAAGAGCGGGTTCCCGCCGCCGAGCGCATCGCTGTCCGGTGCGTCGACTCCGACGTCCACCCGGTGCCCAAACGTGGTGAGCTCGTCCAGTACATCCCGGAACCGTGGCGCAGCAAGTACTTCTTGGTTCGCAATGTGGGCGAGCAGATCTACTATGACGCGCCCGATTACGCGCACGCGTACGCGATGCGCGTCGACACCTTCCCGCCAGACGGCGAGTTCCCCGGCAGCGACCCGGACATGGCGTTTCGGCAGTTGATCATGGAGGCCGGCTCCGACATCGGGATCCTGGAACCCGGCGCCTACCCCGCGCGCCTGCCCGGTGCGCAGCATGCGATGTCATGCGCCCTGAACGACTGGCAAGCCAACCATTGGCTGGACAGCCACAACAACTGGCACGAGCGGTGGCGCGGGTCGATCTGCGGCGCCATCGAAGAGCCGGAGGCGACAGCTCGCGAAATCGAGCGCTGGGCCGGACACCCGTACATGGCGCAGATCCTCATCAAGGCCGAGCCGCGGCCGTCGTGGGGCGATCCGAAGTACGACCCGATCTGGGCGGCCGCGACCAAGCACGACATCACGGTGAGTTGCCACTTGTCCCGGAGCCACTTCGACGAATTGCCCATGCCGCCGGTCGGATTCCCAAGCTACAACCACGATTTCATGGTTACCTACTCGCTGCTGGCCGCCAACCAGGTGATGAGCCTGATCTTCGACGGGGTCTTCGACCGGTTCCCGACACTGCGGATCGTGTTCGTCGAGCACGCGTTCACCTGGATTCTGCCGTTGATGTGGCGGATGGACGCGATCTACGAGGCGCGCAAGTCGCGGATGGACATCAAGCGCAAGCCGTCCGAGTACGTCAAGGACCACATCAAGTTCACCACCCAGCCGCTGGACTACCCGGAGGACAAGACCGAATTGACCCGGGTGCTGGAGTGGATGGAGTGCGACAAGATCCTGCTGTACTCGTCGGACTACCCGCACTGGACCTTCGACGACCCGCGCTGGCTGGTCAAGCACCTGCCCAAAGCGGCTCGCGAGGCGGTGATGTTCAAAAACGGCATCGCGACCTACCACCTGCCGGAGACGGTCCCGGTGCTCGAAGGTCAAGTGCGGGTGTTCTGAGTGCCCGAGGAAACCAAGCGGCCCCGGCTGGCGCAGGGCCGCGAGCACGTCGTTGCCACCGTCGACGAAATCCCCCCCGGCACACACAAACTGGTGCCGATCGGGCGGCACGGCGTCGGCGTCTACAACGTCAACGGCACCTTCTACGCGATCGCCAACTACTGCCCGCATCAGGGCGGCCCGCTGTGCTCCGGGCGTGCTCGCGGACGAACCATCGTCGACCAGAGCGCCGCGGGTGACGCGGTCATGGTTCGCGACTTGGAGTACATCTACTGCCCTTGGCATCAATGGGGTTTCGAGCTCGCAACCGGTACGACGGCGGTCAAGCCGGAGTGGAGTATCCGCACCTACCCGGTCCGGGTCGTCGGCAACGACGTCCTGGTGATGGCCTGACCCTGGAGGAGAATGCCCGTGGCTTCCATCGACATCAACGGTGGGAACGTCGTCTACGAAATCCTCGGCAAGTCGGGCGATCTCATCGCTCTTACGCCGGGCGGCCGGTTCAGCAAGGAGATTCCGGGGGTTCGCCCGCTGGCTGAAGCCCTGGCTGACGGCGGGTATCGGGTGCTGTTGTGGGACCGCCCGAATTGCGGGGAGTCCGACGTCCAGTTCTACGGGCAGAGCGAATCACACATGCGCGCCGAGACGCTGCACGCCCTGGTGACCAAGCTCGGCTTCGGACCGTGCATCATCGCCGGAGGTTCCGGTGGCGCAAGGGATTCCATGCTGACCACGATGCTCTACCCCGAGCTGGTCACCAAGCTCGTGGTGTGGAACATCGTCGGCGGAATCTACGGCACGTTCGTGCTGGGTTCGTACTACATCGTGCCGAGCATTCTGGCCGCCCGGGGCACCGGAATGAAGGGAGTCATACAGGTGCCCGAGTGGCGCGAGCGCATCGAGGAGAATCCGGCTAACGAGCAGCGTTTCCTCGACCTCGACCGCGACGAGTTCCTCAAGGTGATGCTGCGTTGGCTCAATGCGTTCGTGTCCAAGCCCGGGCAGACCATTCCCGGCGTCCCCGACGAAATGTTCGACCGGATCACGGTTCCCACGTTGATCATTCGTGGCGGCGAAAACGATTGGGACCACCCCAAACGGACGTCGCTGGAAGTCAGCTGCTTGATCAAGGGCGCCAAGTTGATCGATCCGCCGTGGCCGGAGGATGCCTGGGAGCGTGCGTCCGAAGATCGCGCGACCGGCAAGGTGAAGCATTTCAACATGTTCGACACCTGGGTACAGGCCGCACCCCCGATACTGGATTTTCTCGGCAAATGACTCCGCGGGTGTGGTCACTCGGTGAGGATGTGCACCTCACAGTTCAGCGACGCCTCGAGAGCGGTATGTATCCGGCTTTCCGGGATGCGGTCCAGGTCGGCCTGCTGCAGCGTCACGTGGACGACGTCAAACCCGTCGTCGCCGGGCGATCGTCTGATACTGCCGGTCAGGCCGAAACCGGCCAGCACGCCGTGCGCGTCGTCGTCGGTGCCCCTGCTGACGTACGTGACCACACCGGCGACCGGGCTTGTGCCGAAAGCCCTGGCGCACAACTGGAGTGCGGTCTGCTTGACGGCGTCGGCGTCGCCGCCGGTGATCAGCAGCTGCACCTCGCGGCGGGAAGCCGGCATCGCGGCGACGGCGGCGTACACGACGTCGGCGCCAGCGTCGCCCGCGAGACCGAGGAGCGTGCTCATGCCCTGGTCTAACTGTGTCGGTGTGAGCAGGCTGGACGGGTCGACATTGACTCGCACCACCGCCGTTCGCATGTGCGCGAGCATAGCTATAGCTATCGGGAGAGTCAGCTGATGGAGACTACTGCCGCCTCGACGGTCACCACCGCCGTCTGGCCGGGTTTCACCCCGCGGTTGTTGCGCGATCAGCCCGGCCTCCAGACAGTTCGAGAGGACTGCGCCGCCTACCGCGACGGCGGTGGCTATCGCCAGCTTGCCGACGTCGACGCTTTGCTCGACGACGTGCAGCGCAGCGGAGTGCTCGGCCGCGGGGGCGCGGCCTTTCCGCTGGCGGTGAAGCTGCAGGCGGTGCGCGACAACGGGATTCGCAACGACGTCGGCACGGTCGTAATCGCGAACGGCGAAGAGGGCGAACCGGCTTCGATCAAGGACCGATGGCTGCTGCGCCACCGGCCGCACCTAGTTCTGGATGGGCTGAGGTTGGCGGCCGCGATCGTTGCGGCCGACGACGCCTACGTCTACGTGTCCGATCCAGAGTCGGCTCGCAGCGTGGAGACCGCGCTCAGCGAGCTCGGCGCCGGAGCGCTCGGCGGCATCAATGTGGCTGTGCGAGTGGTGGATCCGGGATACGTCGCCGGAGAGGAGACGGCCGCTGTTCGCGCGCTCAACGGCGGTCCGGTCAAGCCGACCGACAAGCCGCCACGGCCGTTCGAGTCAGGCGTCGCCGGACGTCCGACCCTGGTGAGCAACGTCGAAACCCTGGCCAGCGTGCCCTACATCCAGCAGCACGGCTCGCGCGCGTTCCGCGAGCAGGGCACGGCACAGTCGCCGGGCACGCTGCTGGTGACGATCACCGGCGCCGGCCGACCGCCGGGCCTCTACGAGGTCCCACATGGACTGCCGATCACCGAACTGCTTGTTCTGCATGGCGTTTCCCCCGACGGAGTCCGAGGCGCATTGATGGGCGGCTACTTCGCCGGCCTGCTCGATCGCGACGTGCTCGGTGCGACCGTGGATCACGAGACGTTTCGGCGGCTCGGCAGCGGGCTGGGATGCGGCGCGATTTCGGTGATCACCGATGACTGCCCGGTGGCGCTGGCCGCCTCGGTGCTGGCCTACTTCGACCGCGAAAACGCCGGGCAGTGCGGCTCCTGTTTCAACGGGACCGCGGCGATGGCCGCTGTTGCCGGGGCGCTGCGTGACGGTGTGGCTACTGACGAGGATCTGGCCCGGTTGCGCCGCTGGTCGGTGGTGCTTCGTGGCCGCGGCGCATGCGCGACGCTGGACGCCGCGACCAATGTCGCGGCCAGTCTGCTCGATCAGTTCCCGGAACCGGTTCAGCACCACCTCGACAATGACTGCCAGACATGTCAACTCGGCGCCTTCCGGGC
>DASQRI010000609.1:0-33321 GCA_035642975.1 Mycobacterium sp. | reverse complement strand
ACACCGGCACGGAACTCGGTGCCTTCGGCCAGCATCTGCTCGAGCCTGCGGTTCAGGTGGCGTTTTTCCATCTTAAATTCGGGGATGCCGTAGCGCAGCAGCCCGCCGATGCGGTCGGCGCGCTCGAAGACCGTCACCCGGTGTCCGGCCCGGGTCAGTTGTTGCGCGGCGGCCAGACCCGCCGGGCCGGAGCCGACGACCGCCACCTTCTTTCCGGTGTGCTGGTTCTCCGCCGGCGGCAGCGGGACCACCCAGCCTTCGTCGAAGGCGTTGTCGATGATCTCGACCTCGATCTGCTTGATCGTCACCGCATCCTGGTTGATGCCGAGCACGCATGACGACTCGCACGGCGCCGGGCAGAGCCGACCGGTGAACTCCGGGAAGTTGTTGGTGGCGTGCAGCCGCTCGATCGCGTCGCGCCACCTGTCGCTGCGAACCAGGTCGTTCCATTCCGGAATCAGGTTGCCCAGCGGACAACCGTTGTGGCAGAACGGGATCCCGCAGTCCATGCACCGGGCCGCCTGGTGCTGCAGGGTCGAGTGCGGAAAGTCTTCGTAGACCTCGTCCCAGTCTTTGAGCCGCAGGTCCACCGGCCGGCGCTTCGGAGTTTCGCGGTGGGTGTATTTCAGGAAACCCTTTGGATCAGGCACTGGCGGCCGCCATGATCGCTTCGTCGGGGTCGGTGCCGTTGCGCTCGGCGTCGGCGATCGCCTCCAGCACCCGCTTGTAGTCGCGCGGCATCACCTTGGCGAAGCGCTGCTGCTCGGCGTTCCAGTCGGCCAGGATGCGCTGGCCGACAGCCGAATCGGTGGCATCGGCGTGCGCCTGAATCATCCCGTGCAGCCAGTCGAGGTCGTCGTCGTCGAGCGCTTCAAGTTCCACCATCTCCGAGTTCAGGTTTTCCGGCAACTCGTTGTCGGGGTCGTAGACATAGGCGATGCCGCCGGACATGCCAGCCGCGAAGTTGCGGCCGGTGCGACCCAGAATCGCGACCTTGCCGCCGGTCATGTACTCGCAGCCGTGATCGCCGACGCCCTCGACCACCGCGTGCGCGCCGGAGTTACGCACCGCGAACCGCTCACCGACCACCCCGCGCAGGAACGCCTGGCCGCTGGTGGCGCCGAACAGGATCACGTTGCCGCCGATGATGTTGTCCTCGGCCACGTAGTCCGGTGGCGCGTTGTCGGGCGGCCGCACCACGATCCGACCCCCGGACAATCCCTTGCCGACGTAATCGTTGGCATCGCCATAGACCCGCAGCGTGATACCGGTCGGAACGAAGGCACCGAAACTGTTGCCGGCCGAGCCGTCGAAGGTGATGTCGATGGTTCCGTCCGGCAACCCCTGGCCGCCATAAGCTTTCGTCACCTCATGGCCGAGCATGGTGCCGACCGTTCGGTTGACGTTGGCAATCGTGGTGGAAAATCGGACGGGTTTCTCGGCGTCCAGCGCCTCGCGGCTCATCACGATCAGCTGTTGATCGAGCGCCTTGTCGAGACCGTGGTCCTGCTTGGAGCTGTTGTACAGGTCCTGGTTCATGAACGCCGATTCCGGCTCGTGCAGCACCGGCGAGAGGTCCAACTTGTGCGCCTTCCAGTGCGCACGCGCCAGCGTGGTGTCCAGCGAACCGACCTGGCCCACCGCGTCGTTGACGGTGCGGAAACCGAGCTGAGCCATGTATTCACGGACTTCTTCGGCGATGAACAGGAAGAAGTTCTCCACGAACTCCGGCTTGCCGTTGAACCGTTCGCGCAGCACCGGGTTCTGGGTGGCCACGCCGACCGGGCAGGTGTCGAGGTGGCACACCCGCATCATGATGCAGCCCGACACCACCAGCGGCGCGGTGGCGAAGCCGAATTCCTCGGCGCCCAGCAGCGCCGCGATCATCACGTCGCGGCCGGTCTTGAGCTGGCCGTCGACCTGGACCACGATCCGGTCCCGTAATCCGTTGAGCAGCAATGTCTGCTGCGTCTCGGCCAGCCCGAGCTCCCAGGGCGCGCCCGCGTGCTTCATCGACGTCAGCGGGGTGGCGCCGGTGCCGCCGTCGTGCCCGGAGATCAGCACCACGTCGGCGTGCGCTTTGGAAACTCCGGCCGCGACCGTCCCGACCCCGTTCTCGGAGACCAGCTTGACGTGGATCCGCGCCGACGGGTTGGCGTTCTTCAGGTCGTGGATCAGCTGGGCGAGGTCCTCGATCGAGTAGATGTCGTGGTGCGGGGGCGGCGAGATCAGGCCCACGCCCGGGGTGGAGTGCCGCACCTCGGCGATCCATGGGTAGACCTTGTTAGCCGGAAGTTGGCCGCCCTCACCAGGTTTGGCCCCCTGGGCCATCTTTATCTGGATGTCCGAGCAGTTACTCAGGTAGTGCGACGTCACACCGAAGCGGGCCGAGGCGACCTGCTTGACGGCGCTGCGGCGCCAGTCGCCGTTGGGGTCGCGGTCGAAACGGCTGACGGCCTCGCCGCCCTCGCCGCAGTTCGATCGGCCGCCCAGCCGGTTCATCGCGATGGCCAGCGTCTCGTGCGCCTCCGCGGAAATCGAGCCGTAGCTCATCGCGCCGGTCGAGAAGCGCTTGACGATCTCGCTGGCCGGCTCGACCTCGTCGAGCGGGATCGGCGGACGGATCCCCTCGCGGAACTTCAGCAGGCCGCGCAGCGATGCCATCCGCTCGCTCTGGTCGTCGACCAGGCGGCTGTACTCCTTGAAGATCTTGTACTGGCCGGTGCGAGTCGAGTGCTGCAATTTGAACACGGTGTCGGGGTTGAACAGGTGGTATTCGCCTTCGCGACGCCATTGATATTCCCCGCCCACCTCGAGCTCGCGGTGCGCGCGTTCGTCCGGCCGTTCCAGGAAAGCCAGCGTATGCCGGGCCGCGACGTCGGCGGCTATGTCGGAGAGCGCGATTCCGCCGGTCGGGCAAGACAACCCGGTGAAGTACTCGTCGAGAACATCCTCGGCGACACCGACGGCCTGGAACAGCTGAGCGCCGGTGTAGGAAGCCAGCGTCGAGATGCCCATCTTGGACATCACCTTCAGCACGCCCTTGCCGGCGGCCTTGATGTAGTTCTGCAGCGCCGTCTCGCGGTCGAGACCCTCGAGTCCACCGCGGTCCAGCATGATCTCGATCGATTCGAACGCCATGTACGGGTTGACCGCTGCCGCACCGAATCCCACCAACGCGGCCATGTGGTGCACCTCGCGAGCGTCACCGGACTCCACCACCAGACCGACCTTGGTGCGGCTACGTTCGCGGACCAGGTGGTGGTGCACCGCGGAGACCGCCAGCAGCGACGGGATCGGGGCCATCCGCTCATCGGATTCCCGATCGGACAGGATGATGATCCGCGCACCGTCGGCGATCGCCGCCGAGGTCTGCGCCCGCACCTCGTCGAGCGCCGCCTGGAGACCGGCGCCATTCTCGGCGACCGGATACAGGCACCGAATCACCTTGGACCGCAACCCATGCCGACGGCCGTTGACCTCGACCTCGGGATCGAGGTTGATCAGCCTGGCCAGCTCGTGGTTACGCAGGATGGGCTGCGGCAAGATGATCTGGCGACAGGAATCCTCGTTCGGGTTGAGCAGATCACCCTCCGGGCCGAGGGTGCCCTGCAGACTGGTCACCACCTCTTCGCGGATAGCGTCCAACGGCGGGTTGGTGACCTGAGCGAACAACTGCTGGAAGTAGTCGAACAGCATCCGCGGCCGCTGGGAGAGCACCGCGACGGGTGTATCGGTGCCCATCGAGCCGATCGGCTCGGCGCCGGTTCGGGCCATCGGCGCCACCAGCATGTTCAGCTCTTCGTAGGTGTAACCAAAAACCAACTGGCGCAACACGACCCGATGGTGCGGCATCCGCACGTAGTCGCCCTGCGGCAACTCGGCCAGCGGAATCAGCCCATTGTCGAGCCATTGCTGATATGGCTGCTCGGCGGCCAGCTCGGCCTTGATCTCCTCGTCGGCGACGATGCGGCCCTGGGCGGTGTCGACCAGGAACATCCGGCCGGGCTGCAGCCGCATCCGGCGCACCACCTTGGACGGGTCAAGGTCGAGCACGCCGACCTCAGAAGCCATCACGACCAGGCCGTCATCGGTCACCCAGATCCGGGACGGGCGTAGGCCGTTGCGGTCGAGCACCGCGCCGATGATGGTGCCGTCGGTGAACGTCATCGACGCCGGGCCGTCCCAGGGCTCCATCAGCGATGCGTGGTACTCGTAGAACGCCCGCCGGGCCGGATCCATCGACGGGTGGCGCTCCCAGGCCTCGGGGATCATCATCAGCACCGCGTGGGCCAGGTTGCGCCCGCCCAGGTGCAGCAGTTCGAGAGCCTCGTCGAAGCGAGCGGTGTCCGAGGCGCCCGGGGTGCAGATCGGGAACAGCTTGTCGACGTCGTCGTAGGACCCGAAGATGTCGGTCTTGATCAGCGCCTCGCGGGCGCGCATCCAATTCTCGTTGCCGGTAACGGTGTTGATCTCGCCGTTGTGCGCGATGCGCCGGAACGGATGCGCCAGCGGCCAGGACGGGAAGGTGTTCGTGGAGAACCGGGAATGCACGATGCCCAATGCGCTGGTCAGCCGCTGGTCCTGCAGATCGAGGTAGAACGCCTTCAGCTGCGGGGTGGTCAGCATGCCCTTGTAGACCATGGTCTGACCGGAAAGGCTTGGGAAGTAGACGGTTTCGCGTCCGGGGCCGTCTTGTCCGGGACCCTTGGTGCCGAGTTCGTGCTCGGCGCGCTTGCGGATGACGTACGCGCGGCGCTCCAGCTGCATCCCGTCGGCGCCGGCGACGAAGACCTGGCGGAAGGTGGGCATCGCGTCGCGGGCCAGTGCGCCCAGCGAGGATTCGTCGGTGGGTATGTCGCGCCAGCCGAGCACCTGCAGTCCCTCGGCTTCGACGATCTTCTCCACCGCGGCACACGCCGCCGCCGCCTCTTTCGACGATTGCGGCAGGAATGCGATACCGGTGGCATAACTACCCGCCTCGGGCAGTTCGAAGTCGACAACCGAACGCAAGAAGTCATCGGGAACCTGGATCAGGATGCCGGCGCCGTCACCGCTGTGCGGCTCGGCGCCCTGCGCGCCGCGATGCTCCAGGTTGAGCAACGCGGTGATCGCCTTGTCCACGATGTCGCGGCTGCGGCGGCCGTGCATGTCGACGACCATGGCCACCCCGCACGAGTCATGCTCGAATGCGGGGTTGTACAGCCCGACGCGATTGGGCGCCATTCCCACCTGACCCTTCACCAAACTTTCCGCCACGGAATTCATGCACCGCTCCGTTGGCGCCGCCCGAAAGGCTGTGGGCTTTGCCCCATCGGTCTTGTCGAATTGCTGTTCGCCGGGTGGCGATGATCCGGTCGGGATTCATCCGTGCAGCGCTGAACGGTGGCCCAGTAACCGGTTTCGACAAGTCGTAAAACGATATGACAAAACCCGCCTGACATGCCAACTTGACAAATTCTAACCCCCCGGTGGCCGGTGCCGCTTTTTTGTACTGGTGCAGATGCTCCGGTGGGCCGGGTAAGGCTGTGCCACTGGACATTTGGGGCTCCAGACGCCGGTTGCTGAAGCGGCCGACCGCGGGCCGCGGACCGCCCTATTCGGACGGACAATTTGCTGTGATCGTGGTCAAACGATTCCTGCGCGGGCCCCGCGGCTCACAGCGCGCACGATCCGCAGGTGATGCACGTCGCCAAAAGGCCTGGCAGCACCGCTTTGTGGGCCGATTTATGGGCCAAGTGCAGCGCATCTGGCGTGCCAGGGCCCGGTGCTGGGTGACCCCGCTCAGAAGTTGCCCAGATTTTTTGCCGGCCCCGAACCACCCGATGCCTGTGACCTGCACGATCGGCTCTACGATGCATCCATGAGCTTGGCTAAAAAGGACGTGCGCAAGCTCATCGACACCTACATCCGCGCATGGACCACCCAGGACCCGGAGCTGATTCTCCCAGCCCATGAACGAACCTGACGAATTCCTACGGGACCGGTTGCGGCCCGCGCCGCAGACCCCGCCGGTGCCGCCGCCGCGTCCGCAGGCAGCAGATCCCCGCCCGGCTCCGCCTCCCCGTCCCGCTCCCCCGCGTCCCCCCGAACCGTCGGACCGGCCGTCGTGGAAAGACATCGACTTTGCGCCGCGGGTTCAGCCCGAGCCGCAGCGCCCCGGTCCTAAATACGGTTGGCGGCGACTCGTTTACCGGGCCAGCTTCGGGCTGATCAACCTCGGGCCGTCGGCCGGCGAAAAGCAGGAAGCCGCCTACGAAGCTGCCATCGGTTCGGCGCTGCGGGGCAACTACAAGGTCGGCGTTCTAGGCAAGGGCGGAGTCGGGAAGACCACCGTCGCCGCCAGCGTCGGGTCGGTCTTCGCCGAACTGCGCCGCCAGGACCGCGTGGTGGCGGTCGACGCCGACACCGCCTTCGGCCGGCTGGGCAGCAGGATCGACCCGCAGACCAGCGGCTCGTATTGGGAGCTTGCCGCCGACAAGAACGTCCAGTCGTTCGCCGACGTGAGCACGCGCGTCGGCAGCAATTCCGCGGGCCTGTACGTGCTGGCCGGCGAGCCGACGGCCGGACCGCGGCGAGTGCTCGATCCCGCGCTTTATCGCGAGGCCACCGCGCGGCTGGACCGTCATTTCACGATCGCGATCATCGACTGCGGTTCCACGATGGACGCGCCGGTCACCCAGGAGGCGCTGAGCGACCTGGACGCGCTGATCGTGGTGTCGTCGCCGTGGGCGGACGGCGCGTCGGCGGCGGCGCAGACGATGGAATGGCTGGCGGCACATGGCCGCACCGGTCTGCTACAACGCACCGTCGTGGTGCTCAACGACTCGGACGGGCACTCTGACAACCGCACCCGAACGGTGCTGGCGCACCAGTTCGTCGACCGTGGACAGACCGTGGTGCAGGTGCCGTTCGATCCCCACCTGCGACCCGGCGGCGTCATCGACGTGAAGAGCGAGCTGGCTCGGGACACGCGGCGCAGATTCCTGCAGATCACCGCCACGATCGCGGGCTTCTTCGCGGCACGCCCGGACACCCCGCGGGAACGGCGCTAGCAACCGGGACTAGCCGGCGGTTCGCGCCGAGGGGTCCGCGGTGGCTTCGATCTTGGTGACCAGGTGGTCGCGGATGGTCAGCACGATGACGGCGAACAGCCGTCGCTCGGCGAAGCCCAACAGCACCGGCTGGCCGGCCGGACCGCTCACCACGGTCACGCCCGGACCCAGGTAGCGCAGCAGGTTGACGGCGACGTCGTGCGGTCCGTGGTTGATCTGCGGCGGCGGAGCGGGATCGGCCAGTACCGTGCCGACGCCCCACACCGTCGGATCCAGCACCGCGGCCAGCGCCTGCAGATCACCGTTGGCGCAGGCGTTGATGAATTTCTCGGTGACGAGCTGGTGCTCGGCCGTCGAGACCTCGCCCGGCTTCGGTTGTGCGAGAGCAAATTTCGTCCGCGCCCGGCGCGCGAGCTGGCGACAGGTACCCACCGGACGGCCCACCGTCTCGGCGATCGCGTCGAACGGGACCCCGAACACGTCGTGCAACACGAACGACACCCGCTCACCGGGACTGAGCCGGCGCAGCACCTCCAGCAGCGCCGTGCGGACCTCGTCGTCCAGGGTGACCCGATCGGCGGGACCCAGCCGGCCGGATTGGTTCAGCGCGGCCGCCTCTGCGGCGATGTCATCGGGCCGCTCGCGGCGGGCGCGCGCAGAACGCACCTGATCGAGGCAGAGCCGGCCCGCCACCACCGTCAGCCAGGCGCGGATGTCCTCGATCTCGTCGAGGTCGGTGCGGGACAGCCGCAGAAATGTCTCCTGCGCAATGTCTTCGGCGTCTCCGACGTCGCCCAGCATCTGGTACGCCAGGTTCACCAGGTACGGGCGATGCCGCTGCCAAGCATCGGTGATCTGGTCATTCGCGGACTGCGGTTGGGTCATCTAGCTACGACGATCTGGTCGGTCGAAAAGTTACCTGCTGTGGTGAGTAACTTTCCCACCTCCGGGGCCGTCCTTGATTGAAAAGCACGTTTACTTCAGGAGGCCACCATGACCATCGTTGTGACCGGAGCGACCGGCAATGTCGGCCGCCCGCTGGTTTCCCGGCTCGCCGCCGCCGGGGCGCGGGTGCGGGCAGTCACCCGCACCCCGAAGACCGCCGGATTTCCCGACGGCGTCGAGGCGGTGGGCTCGGCCGTCGACGCGCTCCCCGGAGCGTCGGCGGTGTTTCTCAATGCCCGCGCCTTAGGCGACAACCTCGCCGACGTGGTGGACACGGCACGGCACACCGGGGTCGGCAAGCTGGTGGCGCTGTCCGCGATCAACGCCGACGACGACTTCTCACGGCAACCGTCGCGATTCCGCGGTGACCGCAACAAGGAAGTCGAGCAGCTCGCCATGGACTCCGGTCTGGCGTGGGTGAGCTTGCGGCCGGCGGTGTTCGCGACGAACTTCGTCGGCATGTGGTCGACGCAGATTCGGGCCGGCGACATCGTCGGCGGTCCGTACGCCCGGGCCTCCAGCGCTCCGATCGTCGAAGCCGATATCGCCGCGGTGGGTGCCCACGCCCTGTTGACCGATGAGCTTGTCGGAGAGCAGATTCCGCTGACCGGCCCGCAGGCATTCACCAACTCCGAGCTGGTCGAGGTGATCGGCCGTGTCCTGGGCCGTCCGCTGCGATACGTCGAGGCGCCGCCGGAGGTGGTGCGCCAGCGCTTCATCGCGCTGGGGTTGGGCGCCGAATTCGCCGACGCATACACCGCAATGCTCGCCGAGGCCGTCGACAAGCCGGCGCTGGTGACCCGGGAGGTCGAAAAGATCACCGGCCAGCCGGCCACCGCCTTCGCTCGCTGGGTTGCCGACCACCGTCAGCTTTTCACGAGCTAGTCAAGGAGACAGGACATGTCAGATCCACGGCCACCGCGTTACCTCAAGCCGATGAACAAGATGATGATGGCCGTGCAGAAGCTCGGCATACCGACCGGGCCCGCCATGGTGTTGACGGTGCCCGGTCGCAAGTCGGGTAAGCCCCGCAGCACCCCGATGACGCCCTTCGAATTCGACGGTGGGCTCTATGTGGTGGCCGGCTATCCCGGCGCCGACTGGGCCGCCAACGCCCGGGCGGCCGGCACCGGCACGCTCAGCAAAGGACGCCGGTCACGGCGCGTCAGGATCGTCGAATTGACTGCGGCGCAGGCGCGTCCGATACTTCGGGCGTTTCCGGTCGAGGTCCCGGTCGGCAAGGCGTTCGCCAAGAGTTCCGGAATGGTGGTCGACGGGACCGCCGACGAATTCGAGGCGCTGGCGGGCCGGCTCGCGGTCTTCCGGTTCGACCCCGTCGCCGCCGGCTGATCGCCGTTGCCAGGCTCAAAGTTGGATTGGCACATGCTTTTCCGCGCACGCGTCGGCCACGGCCGCAACGATGTCCTGGGTGCGCAGCGTCTCCAGATCCTCGATGGTCACCGAGCCCTTGTCGGTGCGGTGCTGGGCGGCCACCCGGGAGTCGCGAAGCCGCTCGGCGCGCTCGACGACGTTGCGAGCGAAACGACCGTTCTGCATCACGTCGATCCCGTGCGTGCCGTCCGGCGCGAGATAGGCCCGCAGCGTCTTGCAGGCCATGTTCAGCGCTTCCCCCGCGGCGGGCTCGATCACCGTCGCGCGCGGCGCGCCGTAACGGATTGCGATCTCCACCAACTCGTCGGGGGCGTACGACTCGAAACGCAACTTGCGGTTGAATCGGCCGGCCAAACCCGGGTTGACGGTGAGGAATTCGTCGACCTCTTTCTCGTATCCGGCACCGATGAAGCAAAAATCGAACCGATGCACCTCGAGTGCGACCAGCAGCTGGTTGACCGCCTCCATGCCGATCATGTCGGGCCGGCCGTCCTGGTGACGCTCGACCAAGGAGTAGAACTCGTCCATGAAGAGGATGCGGCCCAGCGAACGGGCGATCAGCTCGTTGGTTCGCGGGCCCGAGGCCCCGATGTGTTCGCCGCAGAAGTCGGCGCGCTTGACTTCGATGATCTCGGGATGCCGCACGATGCCCAGCCCGGCATAGATCTTTCCCAGGGCCTCGGCGGTCGTCGTCTTGCCGGTGCCGGGTGGGCCGACGAGAAGCATGTGGTTGGTCTGATTGTTGACCGGCAGCCCGGCCGCCAACCGCAGCGCACGGACCTCGATCTGGTCCTCGATTTCGGAGACCGCCCGCTTGACCTCACTCAGCCCGACCTGGTTGTTGAGCAGAGCACGACCTTGGGCCAGCAGCTCTTCGCGAAGGCCCTCGTTCTCCTCGTCGCGACGATCCTGCGCGGACCGCTCCGTGGAGACGTCCCACCTGTTGCTGCGGGTGTTGATGGTCTCCTCGTCGGTGATCACCAGCTGCAGGTTCTGGTCGGCCAGCGCATCTTTGGCCGGCTCGATGAGCGCGCCGTTGATCGTCGCCTTCGACAACCAGATCTGAGCCTTGTCCTCCTCATCCAGCTGGCGGTGAGCCATCCCGCGCACATAAGCGAGATCTGCTGCAATCAACGGGAACTCGTTCGGATCAATCGCTGTCACCGCGGTGTCCGTCATCTGGTGACGACGAGCGTCAGCCGAGCCGACGTGCCCCGCCCGCAGATCCACCCGGTCTGCCCAGTCCAGCGCGACACGTGCCTGCCCGAGATGGGCGGCCGCATGGGCGGCCAGCGCGTTGGTGGCCGCGGTGACTGCCGACATGATGATCGCCTGCGGCGGCAAGATGGTCGCCGCCACCGAGATCACATCCGGCCAGCGCTGCGTGGCGAACATCAGGTATGCCCGCACATACTGCTGCCACTGGTGGTTCTCCCAGGTATCCAGCAGCGTCGAATCCTTCAGCACCGCTTCGGCTTTCTCGTACTGATCGTCATCGATCAGAGCGCTCGCCAGCGCCAACCCCGCGTGTGAGGACTCCGTCACCGAGATGGCCAGATACGGTCCGGCTTTGATCGACGCCGACAGCCGGACACCGAGTCGATTGGTCTCGCGGTGTAGCCGTGCCCCGTACGCGTACAGCTGCTGCAGCGTCGCGAGCTCCTCGTCCCCGGCGGCGATCCGGCCCAGCCAGGCGTCGGCCATCGACGGGTCGATCTCGGTGGCCTCGCGAAACCGCGCCTTAGCGCCAGTTTGGTCGCTGTCGAACAACGACATGGCCTGGTCGAACCGCTTGCGCGCGGCGGCCGTGGTACTGCTGCTAGTCATTAGCGCCGCTCCTCTCCCCCTCGCCGCTGCGCGGCTGGGAGGTGCCCCCACATCGCTGCGCTCTGCATCGTCGCCGTCGCGTTGTCATGATCTAGTCCACTGGTTCGAGCTCGGATGTCCTCAGGTTCGTCGGCTCTGACGAGATGTAACGATTCTCGGCGCGGAACAACTCGACCTCTACCGTATGCAGTTGTCCCGCCGCCGTCACGTCGACGGTCGCCGGGCCGATCTGGGTGATGAGCACGTCAACGGATCCCCGGTAGGGGGTTCCCGGCTCACCGATCGAGATCAGGGTGTTCGGCCGCGGCGCGGGAGTGACCGTGCCGTCGACCACGCTGACGGTGGTGCCGGCCATCGGCCTGACCTGACTGCCCACCGCGATATCGGGCATCCGCACGCTGGCCCAGCGCTGCTGGTCGCGGGTATGCACGGTGATCCGCTCGCCGGCGCCGGCCAGCCGGACCACGATTCGTTTGGCCAACGCGTCCTGCGCGGCGATATGCACGCGACTGAAATCCCCCGGATCGTCGAGGGGCAGCATCAGCCGGTTACCGGCGTCGACCTTGCCCAGCAGCACACCCGAGGGCCCGATCGGAATGATCAATGGCTCGGCCAGAACGCCGCGGCGAAGGCCGTGCAGCGGCGGCATCGGTCCGCACAGGTTGGCCGCGATCGCGCGGGCCTGTTCGCCCGGCAACGTTCTCAACATGACGCTCGGTGGCGCCGTCGGCGGCTGCCCGGTGCGCACGGTCACGGTGGCCGTCATGCTGCCGTCGCCGAACACGGTGATGTTCTGGATGATCCCGTCGACCGGCAGCGCCCACGCGTGTTCCAAGTTCTCCGCGGTAATGTCGCCGGGCCGGTACCAGTAACTCGTCAGCCAGCCGCCTTCACCGCGTGCCGTGCGCCAGCGCTGGTGATGCGCGTTCAGCGCCGATGAGCCCAGCCGGCGTTCCAGCTCGACGATGTCGGTGGCGGTCGCGACTTTGGCGCGAATACCCTGCTGCCGCAACGCCGCACTAATCCGCTGCGCCGCCGCCAGCGTCGCGGTGCCGACCGAGGCACGCAGCTGCAGCGCTTCGGCATTGGGGAACGACGCGATCCGCACGATCAGCCAGGTCTCGCGCTGTCCGGCGTACGGAGGTGTGCCGATCAACGTGTCATAGACGCGTGGATAGTCCCCGCTGCTGCGCCGCCGGGCCCCGACGCTGACCACGCTGAGTGACTCGATTGATAGACCCAAGCTTTGATGCAGCAGCGGCAACAGCTCGGCGACGTCGATGACGTTCTCGGAATACGTGTCCGTGGACCCGGTGAACAGCGTCGGCCGGTGCGCCTTACCGAGCAACTGCACGGCCACCACCGCGACGCCGTCCTGGTAGCGGACTCCACCGCCGGCGCGGTCGTTGGCCACCGTGATGGGTTCACTCAACGGGATCGCCCGACGACGCTGACGCAACAGCATCAGCCATGACCACAGCGGCTGGCCCCACCAGCGGATCACCCCGGCCGCCAGTCCGATCGCCAAACCGATTGCGGCGCCCGGATATCCGCCGATAGCCCAGCCGATGAAGCCGGTGGCCAGCACGCCGACGATGATCGCCAGCCTGATCGAGGCCGTCATCGCTCCCGCCGAGCCCGTGCGATAAGCGACGCGATCACCACCGCGGCGATCACCAGGCCGGCGAACACCAGTGCCACGTTGCGGGCGCGGTGATCCGGCGGCGGCGGCGGTGCGGCCGGCACGATCACCCGGCTCTGGGCACCGGGGGCGAGGCGGTCGCCGGGCGGCACGTTGAAGGTCAACGCGGCGACCGGGTCCACCACTCCATAGCCGACTTGGTTGTCCACGCCGCGCGGTGGGTTGTGCGCGGTCTGCAGAATCCGGTTGATGATCTGATGAGCCGACAGCCCCGGGTATTTGGCGCGCACCAGTGCCGCTACTCCGCTGACGTAGGCGGCGGAAAAGCTGGTGCCCCAGAACGGCATGTTCTTTTCACCCGGCCGGATCGGCGGATAGGCATTCACCGCTCCCCCGGTCTGCGGCGACAACCCCACGATTCCGACGCCAGGTGCCGCCGCGGCCACCCAGGGCCCGGACAGGCTCTTGCTGATCGGAGCGCCGGTGTTGTCGACCGCGCCCACGGACAGCACGTAGTCGGAGAACCAGGACGGCGAGGACACGGTCTTGACCTGATGCCAGTCCCGCGGATCGGAGGTGTCCAGTGGGTCGAAGCCGGGATTTTGGGCGCACTCGTCTTCGCCCTCGTTGCCGGCTGCCGTGACGATCACCGCGTCCTTCACGGTCGCGGCGTACCAGACGGCCGCGCCGATAGCGGTCTGGTCCAACGGGTCGGCCGCCGACACGCACGCGGTGACGCTGATATTGATCACCTTGGCGCCCATGTTGGCGGCGTGCACGATCGCGCTGGCCAGCGTCGCAACCGTACCGGCCTTCTTGCGGGCTTCCATGTCGCCGCCGCCCGGCTTTTCCAGTTCGTAGGCGCGCGAGGACTGGCGGATGGAGATGATCGTCGCGTGCGGAGCCACCCCGGCGACGCCGTCCGGCGCTCCCGGCGGGAGCGGCGGCACCTCAGGGTCGTCGGGCGCTGCGGCAGTCGCATCGCCGGGCCCGTTCGACGGCTCGTCGGGCGGTGGTGGCGGCGGTGGCGGCGGAGCCGGTTTGGTTTCGGTGATCGTCACGGGCGATGGCGGTGGTGGCGGCGCCATCGGCGGCGGCGGCGCACCCGGCGGTGGCGCCGCGGCGACGGTGGCCGGTGGGCCCGCCGGTGGCGGGAACGCCGGGGCGACGGGCATCGGCGCGGGCAGCGGGATGCCCTGCGGCGCGGCGGCGATCAGCGACGCCACGACCGTGCCGTGCGAGTCGCAGTCCATCAATCCGTCGCCGCCCATGATGTAGTCGCCGCCGGCAACCACCGGTAGTCGGTGGCTGGGGTTGACGCCGGTGTCGATGACCGCGACGGGCACCCCGTTACCGGTCGAATACTGCCAAGCCTTGCCGATGTTGAGCATCGTGAAGCCCGGTGCGGTGACGGCCACGTTCGGGTCGGCGACGGTGATGGTCCGAGCGCAGATATTGCTTTGCCGCATAGGCTGATCCGGCCCCGGCTTGCCGTCGGCGGGCACTCGGCCGGGATCCACGCTTGGACGTGGAATCGCCTGGGCCGCAGGAAGGCCCGTCTGCAGCCCAACCAGTAGACAGGCCAGCGCCCCGGCGGAGATCCGCCGCGCGGCCGACGCACATCCAGCCCGACGGATCATCGCATGCGCACCCAGTTGAACAACCCGCCGATCCACGCGGCCAGCGGCAGTGCCGCGATGATCGCCAGAATCTCCAGCCATTCGGCGATCATCCGGACCAACGGGGTGAACCTGGTGATGGGCACAAGCAACGCGGCCACCAGGCCGGCCGCACCAAATCCGGCCAGTACCAGCGCTCCCCACAGCACCGAGTCAGCAGATGCCGCCGGCGCATGCCGCGGCCGCGGCCCCCAACACCAGCGCAATGGCCTGATGCTTGTCGGCGAACGCCCGTCCGCGGCTGACGAAGATGAGCACGAACAGCGCCGCCAGCACCGCGGCCGCCCCGCTCCGGTGCTGACCCGGCTTGAGCGTGGCCCACACCGCGGCCGGCAGCGTCAGCGCCGCACCCACGCAAATTCCGGTCAGCACATTGTTCGCGCGCAAGGCGGCGGCCGCGATCTGCGTACCCCGCGGCGTGGTGTCCGGGCTGACCTCCTCCTCGGCGGCGTCTTCCACCGGCGACACCGCGTCGACCGGCAGGCCGGCGCTGCGCCGGAAAAGGTCGCGGCCGGTGACCGAGCCGAAGTAAGGCGGCCGGATCCGGGCGGACCACAACGCGATGGTGGGCGCCAGGGTCAACAAGAACAGCAGGACGACCAGCGTGCACATCCCCAGCCACTGGGCCGGAACCGGCCGCCACATCCGCGCCGTTGCAACCAGGCCGCCCAGCGAGCACAGCGTCACCACCGTCGCCGCCACATTGAGGTGCCGCCGCGTCATCACCGCCACCCCGCAGGTGAGCATCGCGGCCGCGAGAGCTGCAATGAACAGATGCGCCGCACCGAGCTTGCCCGGAGCACCCGCACCCAGACTCACTGCGAGCATCGGCACCGCAAGCCACGCGAAACCACCGAGCAAATCGCCGCGCAGCGGCCACCACCGCCCCACCAGGCCCGCGCCGCCGATGGCAAGCAAGCCGAGCAAGCCCGTCACGATGCTGGGCACCAGTGAGTCGTCCGCGGCGCGATTACGCAGGGCCAACCCCAGCACCGAGGCGGAGATCATGGCCAGGATGGCCAGCGACGTGTGCGCCGCGGTCTCTGCGGTGACGGGCTCGAACAGTTTCTTGCCGATCCGGGCCAGCCCGGTGGACAACGACTCGTATTGCGGCTCGAATGAGTCGCCTTGGATCGCGGGCACCAGCACCAGCGTGGCGCCGTCCTCGACGCCGAGTTCATCGAGGGTTTTGGTCACGTCGAGCCGAACACCGTTGGCTTTGTGCAGTTCGTAGCCGACACCGGATTCCAGTCCGGTCAATCCGCGACGCTTGAGTTCATCGTTGAGCAATTCGACGATGTTGTCGACGAACACCTCCACCGGCACCGACGCCGGGTACACCTGCGAGACAAGGTGTTCGCCACATACCACCGCGACCGCGCATCGCGCCGGGAATGCGACCTTTGCCATTACCGTGGCCTGTCGGCGTCCGGAACATATTTGTCCGCCAACGCCGCGGTGATCTCGAATAGCCGCAAACGGGTTTTCTTTTGCAATTCATGGCGTGTGTCGATAATGCCACCCTTGGCCAAATGCGAGTCAAAGGGCATGAATTCGACCGTCGCTCCTGACTGTCCAAAGCGTTCGGTGAGATAGGCGCGCGCGTCGGAATCGTATTTGTCGCGGCTGTCATTCAGAATAACCATGCTGCGCGACACTAATTCGTGATAACCCATCGAGCGCAGCAAATCGATTGACCGGGTCACCGGCAGCGACGTGTCGGCGGTGAGTCCCGACACGAAGACCAGCGTGTCGCAGGCGTCGAACACGGCCTTCATCACCGGGTGTTCGAGGTCGTCGGAGGTGTCCACCACGATCACATTGTGGGTGCGGCGCAGCCGCGAAAGCACCCCGGCGAACATCGACGGCACCAGCGGCCGCGGTTGATCCGAGACCCGGTTCCCGGCGAGCACGTCCAGCCCTAAGCTGTTCTGCCCCAAGTGTTCCCGGATATCGGCATAGCCCTGGACATCGGTGTCGTTCAAGACCGCCGCATAGTCGCCCGGCGGGGATTCGTCGATCCGCCCGGCGAGCGTTCCGAAACCGGGTGCCGCGTCGATCGCAACCACGTTCTCGGGCCGGCACTCCCGGAAGATCGCACCGATGCATGCCGTCATCGTGGTCTTGCCGACACCGCCCTTACCGGAAACCACCCCGACGACGTACTGCTTGCGGATGTGGCGGCGTATCCGCCCCTGCAATTCGCGGTAATGCCGTTCGGCCGGCGATTCACCGAGATTTATGGTCTGGAACGACGCAGAATATATGAACTTGCGCCAGCCCGATCCCGGCGGAATTTTGCGCGGGGCGACCATATCGGAGATGCGCAATGTCTCCGAAACGGAGTCTGGGTGAGCAGGACGCGAACCCGCAGGTTGTCTCGGCGTTTGCCGCGCTTGCTCCGGTGAATTCGGTGCCGGGTTCCACGGATTTGTCACGATGCCGATGCTAACATGCGCCCCAGAACCCCTGCCTACACAATCTTGCGGTACGAATGCCATTCTTCATTGGCGGGCAGGCGCCGCATCATCCGGTTAACGGCGTTCGCGATGCTGCTGGCGGTGCCGGGCGCGATGACCATCCACCTCTTGCCATCGGATGCATAGTGCTCACCGATGAGCCGGCCCTCCGGGGTATCGGCAATGGTGACCACGCTCTCCTCGAAGAACTTGCGGCTGGGCTGACCGGAGTCCACCCCGGACTGGATCGCGACGATGAAGGCGCGCGCCGATCGCTGCATGTCGGCGGCCATCATCAGGATCTGTAGCTGATCGCCGTCGAGCGGCTCGCGCAGCAGCTGCTCCCGCAGCATCTGCTGGCCCCCCGCCATCACCTTGTCGATGTCGACGGTCACTGGTTGCAGCGGCGCGGCATCCAGCGTTCCGCACATCCGCTCGATCTGAGTGTTGATGATTCCATTCGCCGCGGACTCGGTATTGGAGGTGCCGGCTCCGCTGATCCGGACCAGATCCTCCGAGCGTTCCAAGACAACCCACCACTGGGAGAACCGGGCGAGCAATGCCCTGGTGGGTATGTCGCCCCCGTCGGGGACGGACACGTGAATCATCAGCGCGACGTCCCGGCGGGCAAGCACCGTCAGCCATTCCTTGACGGTGCTGTCAACGGCCCCAGCCTCATCGATCACGCCCACGTCGCGCAGCTCGGCGGCGATCGGATGGGCCAGCGCCATGTGCGGCGTCTCCACACTGGGCAGGATCGGTCGTAAGCCCAGCTCCGGGGCCAGCACCTCGATGCCGGTGAGCACCTGCAGGACCCAAAGCCCGTCAATAGTGGTGGTCAGCACGGTTGTCCTCCAAGCCAAAGCGCGGGGCGCACGATCGCGCGTGCGCCCCGCGGCCGACTAAGTGGGAAACCTAAAGCGACATTGATTGAGCGCCGGCGATGTCGGTGCTGTGCATGCCGTGGAACGATGCCGTCACGGCGTTGCTGTGATTCGTAATCGTGTCGGCAATGTCTTTCGCCGTATTTGTGTGTATCTGCAAGGTCTGCAGGAAAGACTGGCCGGCGGCACCTTCAAGATATTCGGCAGCCAGTGCGTTGCCGGCTTGCAGCATTTCGTCGGCGTGTTCGTGAAGCTGTGCCGCCTGCATTTTGAAGGCTTGCGCCAAAGCGTCGCCGGCCCCGTGGTCGTACAACATGCTTGTCATCTTTGCTCCTTATGTGTTCGAAGTATCTGTGGGATTCAGAACCGCTGGAACGCGTTGATCACGCCGAGCTGGCACCGCCACCTGCGTGCACCGATTGCAGCGCGTGGCGGGCGTCCGCTTCCTGCGCCAAGGCGTGCTGCTTGAAGTTGTTCAGTTTGTCCAGCAGATCCTGTGTCGAAGTGACCATTTTGACAAGATCGGAATTGACATGCTCCGACACCATGGTCGAGGTCGTGTTCGCGTCGCCGCCCCATCCGACGCCGGCAATGTCGTGAGAATGCGACACGTATTGCTGGCCGAGCGCTTGTGCTTCGGCGAGCAGGTTGTGGGCCTTCTGGATCATCGCATCTATCGGTTCAACCGATACAACTGTTTTCGGCGTTGCCATTTGTATCTCCCTCAGTGATGTGGCCTGGCCCCGCGGATCCGGAGCATTGGATAAAGTGTAGTGGCTTCCCGGCGGCTGTCACTTCGCCTTTTGTCGGCTGGTAAAACCGCTACTGACCAGCGGCTTTGGCGAAAAACCGAGGCGGAATCACCCCACCGGACAACTAGACCTCCTGCCTCTCGCGATCGACGACGATGCGCGCGTGAGTCACCTTGCCTTTGTCCGAGCCGCCGCTCTCACGGCCCAGCATTCCGGCACTCGCGGGTGACATGGGCATGCCGCTCCCGCCCATCCCAGCCGTAGTCGGCCCTCGCAGATCGGCCGCGCTGAGAACACCGCTGGGCCGCAGCCCCGTCGCACGGCCACCCGTTTCTGGTTCGAACGTGCTGGCGGGACGGGTGAAGCTGGTCAGTCCCGCGCCGGGATAGCCGGCCCCGACAGCGCCCGCGCCGCCACCGAGGCTGCCGGCCGCCCCACCGCCGGCCCCGAGGGGTCCGCCGAGAGCCCCCGTCGCGGCTTCGGCCGCAGCATTCTGCGACGTCATCCCGGAGAGGCCGCCGCCCATGAAGTTCTGCAGCAGACCGGAGAAACTCTGGGTTCCGCTGCTCAGAGCCTGGGTCGGACCGCTGGCTGCTTCCTGCAGCGGTTGGGTGGCACCTTGGAACAAACCTTGCGCAGCTCCCATGAACGACTGCAGCGGATCAGTGGCGCCAGAGGCCGGTGCGGCCGCCTGGCCAGCAGCATCACCGAGCGCGGACGGTGCCTGCGTCGCGCTGTCCGCCGCCGACTGGGCGACGGTCTCGACCGGGTCGGCCGGAGCCAACCCCGCTGGGGTGATCGGCGGCGGCGTCGACGCAATGGAGCCCATCAGTGTGTTCAGCGCGGTGGCATATGTCAGGCCGACGTTCATGTTCTGTGGGGTGAAATTCCCCCAGTACATCTCTTCGTTGACGCCGATCGCCGGGGTGTTGCAACCGCAGATATTGCTGGCGTACAGCGCGGCGGTTTCGTCGCGGTTGGTCTGGCAGACGATCGCGGGTATTACCGCGGACCTGGCGACAGTGTTGGCTTCGACAGCGGCCTGGCCGATCGCCATGTGTTTGAGGCAGTGCGCGGCCAGCGGCTGCAGCCCGAGAAAGTTGAGCTCGCTGCCTTTCGCCCCGTATGCGGTGCCGCCGAGGCCCATCCACTGCTCAAGGGTGGCGCCGATGTTGGCCACCGACATTCCCATGGACAGCTCGTGCTGGATCGCCTCGGCAAGCCATGCCGCGATATTGGCGACGACCGTTGCCGGGTTACTGGTTTCGAGGAGCGCGGCAACGCTCTCGGGCGGACCGAACCATTGCGGGTCGGGCATGTCTTCCTATATCAGGTTGTTGACGTTCGTGGCGCTCATCAGTTCTTCAAGGACATAACTGAGCGAAGAGAGGTTCTGAGCGCTCGCGTAGCCGGTCCGCTGCGCAACATGCCCCTGCGACGCGGCGACGTAGCCGGCGCCGGCGGAGTTCAGGGCCGCCGTAAACGCGGCATCGTCTGCCGTCGGCACCATCGGCGTCGTTGCGGTGAGCGCCGCCGACCCAGCCGCGGTGCTCGCCTCCATCTCGCCGCTAATCGCCATCTCCGTGACCGCCGACAAATTAGCGGCGGCCGGAGCGTGCAGGAACATCCCTGTCATCGTTACTCCCCAAGTTGTGTTTCGCGGATCAACTCCGCGGCGTGCTCCGAGTCTAAAGTGTTCTCGCGATCTGCGTGCACCCAAGTTTCGGCGAGCAGGTGCGGTCCGCTACCGTGACCCCTCCGGCGTTCCTACCAGCACTCCTTCGATCTGCCCGTCGGTGGTGACCAGGAGGCCACGTCCCGGCGGCAGTTGCTGGGCGCTGGTCCTGCCGTAAGCCTTGACGGCGCCGGGGTCGTTGTCCATGAACAATGTGGGCGAGCGGGACCCGGTCAATTTCTGCAGCAACGGGTTCATCACCACCTGGGAAGCCCAGTTACCCGGCAGGCGCGACGCAATGACGTGCAGGCCGACCTCGCGGCTGCGTTCGATCAATCCCCACAGCGGCGCGGTGGCCGCGGGCTTCAGGGTCTGATTGTGGGGCCGCAGCTCGTGTTCGTCATCGATCAGGACGAAGTGGTGCGCTCCCTCCCAGGACTTCAGGTTCAGCAGTTCTTCCTGAGTCAGACCTGATGGTGGCAGGCGGTCCTGCAACTCGGCGACCAGTTCGCCGATCACGGCGTCGATGTCGTCTGCGGTGTAGGCGTAGGCCCGCACATGCTCGCCCTGGATCTTGCCGATGAGCGTTGTCTTGGGATCGATGATGGTGATCTGCGCCTGCTCCGGACTGAACCGGCTGGTGATCGCCTGACCGATGGCTGCCAGCGTCGTGGTCTTCCCACACAACTGGCGGCCCATCACCAGCAGGTTGGGCAACGCGCGGGTGGGCAGGGCCACCGGCTGCAGTGCACCTTCGCCGATCGCGAACGGGATGTTCAACGGGTCGGCACCCGCAGGCGTTTCGGCGAAGCCGGCGATGATCTCGCTCAACGCGATCCGCTCCGGCAGGCGGGACAGCCGTTCGACCTTGCCGGTCCCGGTGACCTCGGCGATCAGCGCACCAACGCCGCGGGTCCCCACCCGTTCGGCCTCGGTTCCGGTGACCTCGGGCACCGCGATCAGGAGCTCGTAGCCGTCCCTGGTCAGCCCGAAGCCCGGCCGGTCAAGCGTGTTGCGCGCGGCTTTGCGCAATTCCATCGAAGTGCCCATCTGGGATTCGTCGGGATTGCTGAGTCGAAGCTGGATCCGCGCGTTCGACACCGTCAGCATTCCCTGCTTCTGGCCGACGAACCAGCCGTTCGAGCTCGTCATGACGTGCACACCGTAGGACAGGCCCTGGCGAGCGAGGGCGATCGCACGATCGCCCATACCGGGGTCCTTTTCATACAGGTCGCCGTAGTTGTCGATGACGAGGAACACGTCGCCGAACTTGTCCGCGGGGTCGGTTCCACCCCCACCGGCGGCCCCGAAGCGGCGCTCGCGGAACTCGGAGATGTCGATCTGGTAGTGCTTGAACGACGCCTCCCGCGAACGGATCAGTCCTTCGAGGGTCGCGATGGTGCGCGACACCCCTTCGTTGTCGTTGACGCTGACCACTCCGGCAACGTGCGGAATTTCTTCGACCGGATACAGCGCCGCCCCGATGCAGAAGAACGTCACCCGTTCCGGGCGGTACATCAGCGCGGCCGACGTCATCAACGTCATCAGCGTGGTGGACTTGCCCCGCTGGGCGGTCGCGACCACGATGACGTTGTCCATCTCGGCGTCGACAGCATGCACCCGTTGCTGATGTTCGTCGGGGATGTCGACGATTCCGACCGGGAAGACCAAGCCCGGGTTCTGCCCGTAATCGACGTGCCACGGCTTGCCCCGCCAGTACGCCACCAGGGCATCCACCTGCTCGCTGACTTCCAGTGGGGGAAGCCAGATTTGGTGCGGCAGCCGAGCGGGATGCGAAACCAGCGATTCGCGGATCACGTCCAGGATCTTCTTTTTCTTGAAGCCGTCGCTGTGGAACAAGAACTCGTCGGGTTCGTCGGATTCGTCGGCAACGGCCAGCGCGGCGGTGTCCTCGTCGCTGAGCGGCTGGTACTCCCAGGTGAGCCGTCGCGGCTGGGAGAAGCTCACGTCGACGGTCCGGTTGACCGCGACCTTCTTGGGCAGCACGAACGGCGCCGACAAATAAAAACACCGGAACGGCTCGAGATCGCGCGGACCGACCTTCAGCAGCGCGTAGCCGTTTTCCTTCGAGGGCAAGTGCAGGGCGGCGTCGCTGCCGATCACGTCGCGCGAATCCTCCGCGGTCTCTGCCCGCAGCGCCACCCGGAAGGCGATGTTGCTCTTGACCTTGCTGAGCGACGACAGGTCCAGGCGCTGGCCGCCGAGCGTGAAGAACACGTTGCAGCCTCGGCCTTCCTGCCCGATGTGGATGACCAGCTGTATCCATTCCTGGTGATGATGAAAGAGTTCCAGGTACTCGTCGATGATGACCAGCAGGATGGGTACCGGTTCCAGGTCTCGGCCGGCCAGCCGCATCTCTTCGTACTCGTTGGCGTCGCGGGCGCCGGCCTCTTTGAATAGCCGATAGCGGCGGTGGATTTCGCCGTTGATCGCTTTGCGCATGCGTTCGGCCAGGTGTCGATCATCCTTGCCCAGGTTGGACAGCGAGCCCGCGACATGCGGCAGCCCCTCCAAGTCCTGGGCGGCGGACTCGAACTTCATGTCGACGAAGATCGTGATGAACGATTCCGGCGAATGCGTCAGCGCGATCCCGTTGACCAACGACAGGAAGAACTCCGACTTGCCCGAACCTGATGTTCCGATCACGACGGAGTGAAAGCCGAAGCCGCCGAAGTCTTTTGCGCGGAAAATGACGTACTGCAGCTCGCCGCCGGGCTTCACCCCGACGGGCGACATCGCCCACTTCGGGTCGCCGCGGCCGCGGCTCTCGGCCCACAGCCGGTCCACGTCGAGCCGGCGGGGATCGCTGATGCCCAGCGCCCGCAGCAATTCACCTGCCTGGCTGTCGGTTTCGGACAGCTCCCCCGCGCTCATCGGGGACCACCGCGCCAGCGCGCGGGCATACCGGTTGGCGGTGCTCTCGGCGAGCATGTCGGCTACCGCAAAAAACGCATCCCGGTGATAAAGCCGGCCTTCCCGCAACTGGAATCGCTGTTCCTCGTCGGCAAAGCCGACGCCGACACCGGGTCGGGTCGCCAGCCGCAGCACCGTGATGCCGGCCATCCCCTTCTGTCCGGTCACGCCCTCCCACTGCTCCGGGGTTCCGACGTTGTCGTCGATGATCACCCAGTGCGGACCCGCCAGCCCGGAAGACTCCATTGCCGAGGGCATCGAGGTCGGGCTGATCCCCACCGGGGGCGACCAGGGCCCCCGGCCCTTGCGGTGCAATTCCGCGTCAAGTGCATCCTCCAGCTCAACGGGCGTGGTGAAGACCAAGCGGCGCAGACCGCACGCATCGAACATCTCGTCGTGCTGGTTGTGCGGCAACCACACCAGCCACGACCACAGCTCGGGATGGCGGGTGACCACCATGAGCTTCAGGTCGTTGGGGCTGTGATAGACGGCCAGCGAGGACAGGATCGAGCGCGCCAGATTGTGCAGGTCGTCGGGATCGGGGCCGACGAAGCTGAAGCCGGGCTTGGACCGCAGGCTCAGCACCTTGCCCATCCCGCGGATCTTGCTCTGCTCGAGAATGAAATCCCGCAGCGCCCCGCCGGTGACCGGTTCCAACTCCTCCCCGATCGGGACCTCCGGCCACTGCAGCGACACCGCTGAGTCGCTGGTCTGCTGCACGCCGATGCCGAGCCGGACATCAAGGAAGTCCGCGTCGCCCGGGCGGCGCTCCCACATCCGCGGCCCGCCGATGACGGTGTCCAGCCGCTGCGGGTCGCCGTGCACGAAGAGTTGGCTACGCCGCTGGTCTTGGGCGGCGCGCTGGACCTCGTCGCGATCCTCGTCGAGTTGGCGCAGGTAGACGCGCCGTTGCTTTTCCTGCTCGCCCCATGAGATCCGCCGTCCGCGCCCGAAGCGTCCACTGAACATCAAAGCGCCGAACCCGGCGAGGCCCATCATCGGGAAAAAGCCCGACTGCAGCGATCGGACGCCCGAGGTGTACATCACCACCAAGGTGCCGATGATCCCGACCAGCAATGCCGGCAGCGCGATCATCAGCAGGATGTTGCGTGGCTCGCGCTCCGGCAAGGCCAGCGGCGGTGCGACCGCCACCCGAACGGGCGGAACCGCGGGCGCCGGCTTGCGCGTTCCCCGCACAAATCCGAGTTTGGACATGCCTAACCTCCCACTTGTTGGTTGGCTGCCGGGAGCGGCGCAACGGCGCCCCCACCGGAAATGGTGTCGCGCGCCAGCAGGGCGGCGTCCCGGCTGATGGCGGGTCCGGCCGCAAACGTCCGAACGATGGGCCAGGGCGCTTGGACCGCACCGCCCGGATTCAGCCCTAGTGCATCCAGGGTCTTCTGCTCCCACTGGACGCCGAATCGAACGCCTTGCGGCGACAGCCAATACAGGCTTTCACGGCTGTTCGACGTCGCGATACCACTCGTCGTCGCGACGAAGTTCGCCGCTCCCGGCAACACCAAGGCCTGGTCGGCTTCCACCGAATCGGGATTGCGGTCGTCGCGGACCAGGCGCACCAGCCGGGGATCCATGCCGATCGGTACCGGCAAACCCCGCCCGCTGAAGACGGTGATCGTCGCCTGCGGGTCGGTGGACTCCTTCTGCCAAGCAACGCAGATCACCGGGTCCGCAGCGGTATCAACGAAATTCAACTTGCCCGACGGGTAGTACCCGACATCGAGCATCTCGACGACGGGAATATGGATCAGCTTGTCGGGCGAGACCAGGGTCGGGATGGCGGAGCCCTGGGCCAGCGCGGTACGGATCAGATCGGCGACAAAACTGGTGATCTTCTGCAGGCCGTTGGGTAGCAGCACGTAGAAGCCGGTGACGGCGCCGTTGGCATCCTGGGTCTGCAGCACACTGCCGACCGTCGAGCCTGCCAGCCACGTCGACCGTGTGCCTAACTGCGGGATCGCCGGGACCACAAGGGGTTCCGTAGCCGGCATCGCGTCGAAGAGGGCGTTGGAAATCTCGATCGGGTAGGTCACGCCCGGGTCGAGACCCAGGTTGAAGGTGACCGAACGATCGGTGGGGTCGATCTGCGAGTGCTGGCCGCCCCAGATCACATAGGTCGCGCCCTTGTGAGTGACCAGAACCGCCTGCGACGGGTCCATCGGAGCCGCCCGGCCCGCTGTCGTGAGCTCTCCTGCGATCGATGTGACCACCGGTGGCGCCCCGCTGCCCCGGGCGGGCGCGGTGTCGCACACCGACCACGCCGACGTGGAATTCGGTGTGACGGTGAGACTGTCGGGCACGCCGGGAATGCCGATCATCGGCCCGGTCGGGTACTTGGCGATCTCGGATGGTTTCACCCATGTCGGCGCGGCTGCGCTGCCGACGGCCAATCGGGCAGACGTCAGGTTGAGCGCCGGGTACAGCCGCCCATCGATTTTCGCGTAGATCGCACCGGTGTCACGGTTTCCGATGATCGCGGACTGTCCCACCAGACCGGCAGGTTTCATCACGTGCAACAGCGCCATCCAGCCGATGCCGATGAGGACGAAGACGAGTGAGAGTGCAACCGCCGCTTGCTGTTTGCGGTCGTCGTGCTTCATCCGCACCGAGAATCTGGTGATCGCGGCTTTCAACCTCCGGTTGTAAAAGAGATGTCCGGAGTTCTGATCCCGGTTGGAGAGATTGAGTGGCACGGTCAGTATCCTTTCGGCGGTCGACGTACATCCGCCTGCTGCACGGCGGCGGCCGAGGCCGTCACTGCAGGCCTCCGCCGTACCGCGCCTGATTCTCGGCTTCGGCCTCTTCCCGCAGCGCGGCGATCGCGAGATTCAGCCTGTCAGCCAGCTCGGTATGGGTATAGCCGGACATCACGTTGGGATGCAACGTCAATTCGACGAGCCGGCCGTCTGCATTGACGACCGCATGGATATCGCCGAGATCGACGCTGTAGGTAATCGCCTCAGCCTTACCGACCAGCGCTTCCCACTTGTCTGCGGCCTCGCTCAGTTCACGCAGAACCGATTCGACGAGATCTTTGTCGCTTAGCTGCGCGCGACTGCCCGACCCCGGCATCATGACAGTATCTCGACCCCTCCGACCAGCGTCAATTCATTCTTCGCGCGCTTGGCGCCGAGCCTTTCTCACGGCCCGGCCTTCCATCCGCTGGCCGGCGGCGCACTGAGTATTTGGAACCAGGCGAAGTGATAATTCGCGTTCACCAGATTCCCGGTGGCCACGCCTTCGGTGGCGGCCAGCAGCAGGCAATTCAACAGCAACCCGGCCTCGGCATCCGGGTATTGTGCCAACAGCTGATACCGCGACGTATCGAGGTACACCCGCAATATGTCGATTTCGGCGTCGATAATGCCCGTTCCGGCCGAACCAGCCTTGGCCAGCGTGTGCACCATCCGCGGCAAGCCGTCGCGCCAGTGCGTGGCCTCGCTCAGCACCCAGCCCAAGTCGTCGACCGCTGGCAGCTCACGCGGCTGCGACGAGGTGTCCGTCACTTCGTAGTCGGTCGCCCAGCCCAACGGATCACCGGGGGCATAGGTCGCCGAGACCGTTGTCTGCCGGAGTAACGCCGCGGCGTTGCCGGTGCGCCGATCCGGCTCCAGCAGCCGGACATCGGCGGGCAGCGTGATACCCGGCGGTATCCAGCCGTGGGCCAGGTCCGTCACCACCAGCGTGGTCCCGTCCGCACGGTTGCCGACGGCCCAGCGCAGCCCAGGTTCCTGGCGGGCAACGAACTTGAGCAGCCGCTCGAGGCGTTCGCGTTCGGACTCGAGTTCCGGCACCGGGACGAGGTGGCGCGTGGTCTCCGTGTCGTCGATCGGGGGAACCGCGGGGGCAGCATGCCGAGCAGCGGGCGGTTGCCGCTGCGGCTCGTCGATCGGAGCCTCATCGGCCGAAGCCTCGTCGACCGGCGCCTCCGAGGGGGGGACGACGGGGGGTTGCCGCGGCGGTTGCTCGACCGGAGCCTCCGCCAGGGGCGCGAACTCCTGCAGCACCGTCGCGATCTCGGCCAGCACCTCGGTGTCGTCGGGATCCGACGTGGGCGTCGGCGCCGACTCTTCCTCTTCGGGCTCGGCCGGTTCCGGCTCGGCGGGTTCCGGTTGCGCGGCCGCGGGCACGTGCTCGGCCGCATCCACCGGTGACGAGAACCAATCCAGCCGATCGACTACATCCGTCGGATGATCGTCGTGTTCCGAATCCTGCGGACCCGGCGGTGCGGGGGTGACAATGGGCTCGGTCGGCTCCGGGGGTCGAACAGCGATTTGGAAGCGCCGCGTCTTCTCGGTGTCATCGGCACCATTCACCGGCCGGTTTTCCGGCCGCAATTTCGGCTTCATGCTATGCAGATGACGAACTGTCGACTCGACTCGGCGAACGGCGAAGGCGCGAGCACCGCTGATTACCCGGGCTTCTTCTGCCTGCCGTGTCGATTCGGCTAATCCCGCTCGGCGGATGCCTTTGAGTTCTTCGTTTGCCGAATTGACTATCCGCTGCAAGTCTGCCTTCAGATATTTGACCAGCGGCGCGGTTTCGGCCGTGACTGTCGACAGCTCGGCAGGCCACAATCCGCCCGTCACCCACGGGGTGCAGTCAACCGGAGAGCTGAAGGCCGGAATCTTCAGTGACTCTCGGGTAGCTCTCCGGAGGCGCTGCCGCGCCGTATTCCGACCGAAGATCGCCACCGCCCAAGCCTACCGTCATCTTCGGTTTCCCAACTTCACTGTTTGGCCGGCCCACAATGGCCGGGAAGCCTTCGGGATTGCGGTGAATTGTGGGAATAACGCAGTCTGGGTAGCGTAAGCGTGTGGCTGAATCCGGGCTGCAGCAGCAGCTGAATGAAGTGCGGGCACTTCTTGGGCGGGCGCGAGAGTTGTTCGGCGCCAATCCTGTCGAGCCGCCCACCGATATCGCCCCGGACCGCGACGCCGTCACGACCTGGATCCGCTAGGCCGTCTGCTTCGTCAGTGCTGCACGTCGTCTCGCCGGGCGAGCTCGTGCGCGACCAGCCGGTCGATCGCCACGTCGAGATCATCGGCAGTCGGCACTTCGACCGACGGCGTGTAGCCGGCCGCCACGATCTCGCCGCGGACCTCCATCACCGCCTTGAGGTAAGACACATCGGCGGTCAGCAAAATGCCATGCGCCAAGCTTTCCGCATCGGTGTTCATCGCCGCCTCGCTCAGCGTGACGCTGTGCATGTATCCGCCGCGGCAGGAGCGGACAAGGATGTGCCCGCTGGGATGCACTGTGTCGAATGCGGGCTCGGCCTCAGTCATTGAGTGTTGTCAGCGACACTCTTGAGCCGCTGCACAGCCGCTGCTTCGTGCTCTTCGAACATGCTGGCCGATTTTGTCAGGTTGTCCGCCATTGCCGCGTGGCTGTCGGCCTGCTGCTCATAACACTGCCGTCGTTGCTCGAGGAGCTCGCGTCCGGCCTCTCGCAGCTCGCCGAAGATCGGGCCCAGCGAGTCCAGGCTTGCCTGAATTGCCGGGTGCGACGACGGCAGGGTTCGCAGGTACTCGGATGTCTCCTGATGGTGGCCGGCCGCTTCACGCAAGTTGGCCGGCACCACGTGGATTCGCTCTGCCATCCGTTTTCTCCTCTTGATGTACCGGCGTTGACCGGGTCTCTGCTACGCGCTCTCGGTTGTCTCGGCGATCGCCGGCCTGGTGGGTGCCGGCGGGTCGGTCCTGTCCGGCGCGGGTGCTGTCACCGGAACAGGAGGGTGCTCCCAGCCTAGGAAGCTGGGCCCGTTCACGGTGGAAATGTGCTGGATCTGACCGTTGAGCAGGGCCCGACTCTGACCGAGGGCAAGCGCGTGGCGATCGGTGAACATCCCGATGTCCCCCGGCGTGAGGTGCGAGGGGTCCACCGGGTCTGCAACCGCCGTCCCCGGCGGCGGGATGGTGATCCCCTCGTGGCGGAACGCGTCTGCGATCGGCGTACCGCCCGCCGCGGCCTCGATAGCGGCGGCGAGTTGCGGGCTGGCGGCGGTGAGGGTTTCGCCGTCGGGCAGCGTGACCGTCGTCGGGCCCGATGCCGGCGGCTGAGCCGCCGCAGCTTCGGGGTCGTGATGATCCGCGGGGCCGTCGCCGTCCTGATCGGAGGACCGCTCATCGGCTGGGTCGTCGGATTCAGACAGGGCATCGTCGAGGTCCCTGGGGGAACGTTGGTCGTTGCCCCCCGGCAACGGGCCGGGCAGCGGAAATCCGCCCGGCGTCGCCCACCCCGGCATCGCGGCACCGCCCGGCATCCCGCCGCCCCCAAACGACGGGACGCCCGGCACATCCGCGGCCATCGGGGTGGGAGACGGGCCTTGTACCGGCGTGTCCTCGGGCAACAAGCCAGGGTCGTCGTCCGGGGGGGAATCGAAATACGGGTCCAGGCCGGCTTCCGTTGCTGCCGGCTGGCTTTGGCCGGCACTCCCCGTTGCCGAATCGGCGGCAGTCCCAGTCGAAACCCGGCGCTCCGCCTCATCTGTGCCAGGCTCGGCGGCGTTGTACAACGACGTCCAGGCAGCCATCAGTGCCGAGTTCGACGTGTCGTCGAGGGTCGCACTCGCCACCACGGCGCGGATATCTCTGAGCTTGCCGATCAAGTACCGCTGGAAGTCACGCGCTCCGGCCGGGGTGTCCAGATCGGATCGCGTGGCCACCGCGGCCTCGATTTCGTGCTGCAGTTTGTCCAAGGCCTCGCCACCGGCGGTAGACCGTTCATGCGCGTTGAGAACGGCCAGGACCACTTGCAGGTCTACCTGAGCCGTCGCCGAGTTCTGATGCGCCAGCGCAATTTCCGCGTTTCTGATCGCGTCGGCTGCGTCACCCTCCTGATGATCCGGGGCCGGTTCGTCAGGTGGCGGATTCGCCGTCATCAGGCGTTGCCCGCGCTGCGCTGCCCCAACATGTTGGCGACAGTAGCCAGGCGTCTCACCGTCGACAATTCACTCATGTGCACAGCCTCGCGCCGGCACTCCATGGCTAGCCCGGGACGTTAGTCGGCGGACCCGGTGTAATGCTCGCGCAGCGTGTCCAACAAGGCCGCTTTCGCGCTGTCGAGTTCGTGGGCATGTGACACCACCGCCAAGATTTCACGCTGCTTGGCGATCAGAAACTTCTGAAACTCGCGCGCCCCCATCGCGGTATCGAGCCCGAGCGCGCCGTGATTCGTTACCGCGCTGTCGATCTCGGCCGCGATCGCGTCGAGGCGACTGACACCTTCCACCGTTGCTGCGTGCGCACTGGCGAGTGCTTCGGCGAGGGCGCGGTCGGCGTCGGCAGCGGCGGTGTGCTGCGCAGACAGCGCGGACTGCTTCTCGCCGATCGCCTCGATCGACCGCCCGGCCTGCTCCGCCATGGCTTGACGGTACTCACCGGTTCCGTGCCCAACAACCATCGCCGTTACCCGAGCGGACGTCGGATCTGCACACCCGTACCAAGCGGGCTGATCCGGACCGTGGCGCCGGAATGGGGCGCTTCGACAACGAGATTGTTACCGATGGCCATTTGCACGTGTCCCGCGCTCGGAAAGACCAGATCGCCGGGGCGGACTTGTGAGCGCGGGACCGGGATCCCGTCGTAGATCTGCTGATAGGTGGTGCGGTCCAAGTGAATTCCGGCCCGCGCATAGGCCCACTGGGTCAACCCGGAGCAGTCGAAGCGGTCCGGGCCGGTTGCGCCCCACACGTAGGGCGTGCCCAGCCGCGACAGCGCCGCCCGCACCGCGACACCCGCCCGGCTGTTCGCCGGCGGCAACCGCAGCCCGGCCGGGTTGAAGCCGCCGTGCAGCATTCGATAGCGCACCGCCCGCCAGCTGGACCGACGCCGCCGGACCCGGCGCCGAGCCGACAACACGTGGGCTCGTTGTGCGCGCAACCGTGCGACCCGACGGCGCATCGCCTCACGCTGAGCGATCGGGTTGTCCGGAATCGCCGTGTCGGCGCTGGCTTCGTCGAGAACGCCCTTGGTCAGCGCCCGGGCGGTGGCGTGATCGCGATGGACATCCGCCACCGCGGTGGCCAGCACGGCGTCGGTCTCCGCCGCCGACCGCAGAGCAGCCCGGCTCTTGCCTACCGCTTCTTGATAACGCTCATGTCCCGCAGTGCTATTCAGTGCCGCGGCGCGCTCCAACAACCCGTCGTACGGCGTCAGGCGCGGATCCAGCGCAACTTCCCGCGTGCTGCCGGCGAACAGTTCGTGCGCACGGCGCAATGCCGCCACTTCGCTTCCGCTCACTGTCCCTCTCCCTCGTTGGTGTCGTCATCACCCTCGGTTTCGTCAGCCAGATCGGCGAACGCGCGAACGCGGGGGAGAGCGCCGGGCGGGATGACTCCGCGGTTGCGGATGTCCCACATTTCCGCGGCGGTGACGCCCAGCAGTGCCGCGATCACCGGTTCGGGCAGCGATGACGCGGCACAGGCCCGGTCGAGGCGCGCGCTGAGGCTCATCGGCATGCGCTCGAGGAGCGCCCCGCGGGTTGCCTCCAATGCCTGCAAATGCCGCATCAGCCGTCCTGCCGACGCTGTGTCGGCGTTGACCGCCACCCGCCATGAGTTGGCGGCCAGCATCTCAGCCTTCACACACTGTCCGATCACAGAGAGAATATACGTCTCATATTCGTTTGATGTCGTCGCAGGTAGTCGGCCGATCACCGAGTTGAGTGCGTCCAGCTGAGCTTCGGCGTATCCCTCGAGCACTTCGGTGTCCGTGTGCCGGTCCACCACGATCGGCCCGGCGGCCCGTGCAGGGGTCGGTTCTGTCGGCGTCACCGCGATGAGTCGCTCGAGTTCAGCAGCCGGATCGGCTGCCACGACCAGTCGCGAGTAAGTGCCCGGCGGCAGCCCAAGTCCGTTCTCTACCTTTTGAACTGTGCCTTTATGCGGTTTGCGGGCACCGCGCTCGAGATAGCTCAGGCCCATGATGCTCACACCGGTCACCGAGGCAAAATCGGCCAGAGACCAATCGCGCGACTCGCGCAGTTCCCGGATCGCCGCTCCCGCCGATTCGCGGCTCACCGTAGCGCTCCGGCCATATCCGGATACTACACAGCCGTATCCGTTCTCCTGGGTTTATATGTTTTTGTCACGTTTCTCTTGCTAACTCGGTTCGGGTGTGTATACGCTTCTGCATACGTTTTGATTCGAAGGAGGCGGACAGATGGGGCATCCGTGCTCGGTTAACCCGGAATTGTGGTTTGGCTATGCCGACGACGACGGTGGTGACGGCGCCGCCAAGGCGCGCGCCTATGAACAGTCGGCCACCGAGGCCCGGCTGCAATGCCTGCGGCGGTGCCCGCTCGCACAGCAGCGGCTGTGCGCGCGATACGCCGTCGAGAACCGCGAGGAATACGGGGTCTGGGCCGGCGTCAAGCTGCCCGGCGGCCAGTACCGCAAGCGGGAAGAGTTGGCTGCGGCTCATGACACCCTGCGCCGGATCGCGGCCGGCGAGGTCAACTCGCGGCAGTTGCCCGACAACGCCGCCCTCCTGGTGCGACGCGAGGGCGACACTGCTCCGGTCACCGCCACGGTGTTCCACCTACCCGTGCAGCAGATCGGACCACGGTCAGCGGCCTGACTCGCTGTTGGATTGAACCGACGGCCACGGGGTACTAACACGCCAACCGACAGAGGGGCACCGCCCGCGCCGACGACGCTGCCGGCGCAGCCGGCCTCGAGGAGTGGCGCACATGACGTTCGACCTGACGCCGACGGCCGCACAACACGACCTGGCAAGACGCGCGCACGAGTTCGCCGAGTCGGTCATCCGTCCGGTCGCTTTGGACTATGACCAAAAGCAGGAGTTCCCCTGGCCGGTGCTCGAGGAAGCCGCTCAGCGCGGCTTCTACAGTCCGCTGTTCTACCGCGACCTGATCGGTGATCCGACCGGGCTCTCCCTGCCGATGTTCATGGAGGAGCTGTTCTGGGGTTGCGCCGGAATCGGTTTGGCGATCGTGATGCCGGCGCTGGCGCTTTCGGCTATCGGGCAGGCTGCCTCTCCCGAGCAGATGTTGGAATGGGCGCCGCAATGTTTTGGAGAGCCGGGCGACCTCAAG
>DASQRI010000608.1:0-8361 GCA_035642975.1 Mycobacterium sp. | reverse complement strand
GAGGTTGTCGCCGACGCGATCGTCTGGGCAGCGGTGCCGGCCGGGGTGGCGGCGGCTTGGGCCACCGCGGCCGTCTGGCCGGCCAGCCCAGCCGAGTTGGTGGGCTGTGGCGCCGCGGTGAACGGCGTCAACTTGGATGCGGCCGCCGACGAGCCGGCGTAGGTGTCCATCGCCAGGGCGTCCTGGGCCCACATTTCGGTGTATTGGACTTCGGCGGCCGCGATCGCCGAGTTGTTCTGTCCGACAATGTTCGTCGCCACCAACGACGCCAGTTGGCTGCGGTTGGCCGCGATCTCCTCGGGTGGCACGTGCGCGGCGAACGCCGTCTCGTAGGCGTTGGCTGCGGCGGTGGCCTGGCTCGCGGTTTCCTCGGCCTGCGCGGCGGTGCCCTGCATCCAGCTCAGGTAGGGGGTGACCGCGGCCACCATGCTCACCGACGTCGGACCAAGCCAGGGCCCGCTGGTCAGAGCCGAGATCACCGACGAATAGGAAGCCGCGGTGGACTGTAGTTCACTGGCAAGTTCGCCCCACGCCGCCGCGGCGGCCAGCAACGGACCCGATCCCGGACCGGTGTACATCCTGCCCGAGTTGATCTCCGGTGGAAACGCTGCGAAAAACATGATCAGTCCTCGAGTGCCGGGATAACGAAGATGGTGGCCGCGGCGGGATCGGCTTCGGTCACGACGCCGCCCAGTGAGCCCGCTGTGACAGCACCACCCGCCGAGTAGGTCGCGGTCGCGGCGACCGCGCGTCCGGCCAGGCTGGACAGGGCCATCTGGCTGAAGACACCGCCCTCGCCGCCCGCGAGGGCGGCCTCCGGGGCGGCTGCCAGGTTGGCGGGTAGCGTTGCGGCGAGTGTCCGGATGGCCGGGGCAGCTTGGGTCCAGCCCTCCGGCACCGACATGCTGCCCACCAGGGCCGCGCGCCCCATCGACCCCGATACCGGCGCCGCACCAAAGCCCGCCGCGCTCAGATGTGGCATCTCGCCGGCCAGCGGCGCCAACGCGCCGGTGATCGGCTTGGGGCCGGCGAGGAAGGCGGCGGCGCCCTGCCCGTTTTGGCCCCAGGCGTATGCCTGCCCGAACGACAGGAACGGTCCACCGGGTATGGAAGTCAACCCCTGAATGGATTGCGACCCGGTGAGGGTCGAAAAGATGGTGTTGAAGTTGGTCAGGTCGGCCTCGAGCCCCGGTGGCAGGGACACCGAGGCTAATTGCGGCAACGAGAGTCCCGATAGCAGGTTCGTCGATCCCGTCGTCGGCGAATCCAGGAGGCCCGTTGCCAGGTTCTGCAGAGCGGTCGGCAGCGAGTTGATGAACTGGGCCAGCTGGCTGCCGATGTTCGACGCGCCCGACGTGCTGGCCTGGGTCGCCGCGGCCGACTGCGCGGCGGCCCCCGCGGTGCTGGTCGTCTGAGGCGGCTGGGTGAACGGGGTCAGCTGTGCGGCGCTGGCCGCAGAGCCGGCATAGGCATACATCGCGGTGGCGTCCTGGGCCCACATTTCCATGTAGTGGGCTTCGGTGGCGGCGATCGCCGGGGTGTTCTGCCCCAGGATGTTGGTGGCGATCAGCATCATCAACAGCGCGCGGTTGGCCGCGATCACCGGCGGGGGCACGGTCGCCGCGAACGCAGCCTCGTACGCCGCTGCCGCGGCCCTGGCCTGGTTGCCGGTTTCCTCGGCCTGCGCTGCGGTGGTGCTCATCCACTGCACGTACGGGGCAGCCGCGGCCGCCATCGAAGCCGACGACGGACCCTGCCATGGGCCACTGGTCAGATCGGAGACCTCGGTGGCGTATGAGGCCGCCGAGGAGCTCAACTCCATGGCCAGGTCGTCCCAGGCCGCCGCGGCGGCCAGCATCGGGCCGGCGCCCGGACCGGTGTACATCCGCCCGGAGTTGACCTCCGGGGGGAGGATCGAGAAATCCATATCTGCTTACCTCCGCTCGCTGAGCTGATGGCGACGCGGCTGCGGCTCCGTTGGGCAGCGCAAAGATCGGTGATTGTCAGACGGGTAGCTTCCGGCGACGTTGCCGCGCTGAACTTTTCGGAATATGAAGTTGTCCAGGTTCAGGTGACTGGGAACCAGCTTCCGACGATGCGGGCGATTTCGATGTAGAGCGGGACTCCGATGGTGACGTTGTAGGAGAACGTCAGTCCCAGAGATGCGGCAAGGGGCAGGGTGGGGCTGGCTTCGGGGATTGCCAGGCGCTGCACCGCAGGTACGGCGATATACGACGCGGCGCCGCACAAGACGGCGAACAGGACGTAGGTCCCTGGCTTGAAATCGGTATCGGTCAGATAGGCGTAGGTGTGGGCGACGATGATCCCCAGCGGCGCGAACAAGTTGGGCGCCAGTAGGCCGAAGAAGATGAACCCGCGGCCGGCGGACTTGAGGTCGCGTAACTTACGGGCGGCCGTCATGCCCATCTCGAGCAGGAACAGGCAGAGTGCGCCCTGGAAGGCTGCGACGAAGAAGGTGTCGTCGTCGTGAGTGACCTTGTGTCCTTGCAGCCCGCTGATAAAGCCGATGGCGATGCCGCCGAAGAGCAGAAGCAACCCAGGGTTGAGAAAGACCTCGCGCAGCAGCTGACGAGAGAAAAGGGTTGGCTTCTTGGCGGTTTCGTCGCCGCCGTCGCGCTCGGGCCGCCCCCGGTTCGCCAGCGAGAAATCCAGATCCTGCGCGATTGCGGGGTCGTTTTCCATGTCGAGTCGCTCGCCGGCGCGTGGCTGGACGGCCGCCCCGGGTGCGAACCTCGCCGGCACCGGAGCGACGAAACCGGCTTCGTCTGGCATGTTCCCGTCCGCGTCCATCCCCTTGTGCCGAAGCCGTGCCACCAGGTAGAGCGCCACCAGGCAGCCGGGGACCTCCATGACCGCCAGCATCACCGGCATATAAGCGTCGAACGCCAGCCCCACGCTGACCAGAATCGCCACGCAGGTGGCAAACGTGCCCGCCGAGTCTGACCCGTAATAGCCTGCGACCGTTGCCTTGTCGACTCGTCGTAGACGCGTCAACCGACTCAAGAGCAGGTAGGCGGACAGCCCGATCACGAAGTTCAAGAGGAAGCCGATAACCATGAATCCGAGAATGTGACCGACGCTAGAAGCCTTGATCTCGGCGAGCTCCTCACCCCCGTGCCAGCCAATGGCCACCAGCAGGTACATCGTCAGACCCTGGTAGATCACATAGGGAAATTCGAAGTCCACCTTCAGAAGTGGGAGCAGAAAGCCGAAATAGAAGAACAGCAGCAGCGGTTTGAACAGGTTGTGTTCGAAGTTGTTCAAGAACTCATGAAGCATTAGTTCTCCGCCTCATTTCCAAAGTCATAGGCCATGGCGGACAGATGTTCCACCGAGCTGACGGGCGCAGGAAATTTCAACCGACTTCCTTTAATTATCTTGAACAGCAGCGATTTTGACGACGTTGAGCCATCTCATCGTCGCGTTGCCGTGAGCTCGTGAGGGTCAGCACTGTGGCCGAGCTGATGCGTGAACCTACGGTGCGCGGTAAGTGCTTGTTGATAACAGCGTTTGACGATCGCAACAGCAGGCGCAGGCCAACTCTGGCCGCTGCCGGCTACGAACGGCTATGTGCCCCTGGCGCACCATGGCCGAAGCGCCCGGCGCTTGACGTGTGCATCTGCTGTCGAGTGGTTCATGCGCTAAGCGCAGCAGTCTGAGGGAGGTACGGCAACCGCGCTCACGACTTCTTGATGCGCGATGACGGCTTCCCTGACGGGATCTTTACACTCCGGCTGGTTTTGAGCCTCGCGGAAACGTGAATCGATCGTGCCGATTCACCAGGCGTGCACCCGGTTTTGGGCTGGTTCCAGCCCCAGTTCGATGAGCAGGGCGGTGGCGTCTGCGGCCTGCTCGCAGATCGTCGGCACCTCAGGGCGTTCAGCGGCGGTGAAGTTCTCCAGCACGAACGCCGCCGGGTCCTTGCGTCCCGGCGGTCGGCCTATCCCGATCCGCACCCGATGGAAGTCCTTGGTGCCCAGTGCCGCCGCGACAGAGCGCAGCCCGTTGTGCCCGCCTTCGCCACCGCCGATTTTCAGCCGGATCAGACCGAAGTCAATGTCGAGTTCGTCATGGATGACGATGACGTCTGCGGGGGAGACCGAATAAAACTTGGCCAGTGGTCCCACTTGGCGGCCGGATTCATTCATGTAGCAGCGCGGTTTGGCCAGTACCACAGGCCGTCCGCCGAGCCGACCGGTGACGATCTCAGCGCCGGACCGCTTGTGCACCTTGAATTTTGAACCCAGCCGGGCAGCGAGTCGGTCGGCAACCATGAAGCCCAGATTGTGCCGGGTCTGGGCATAGTTGGATCCGGGATTGCCCAGGCCCACCACCAGTTGTGGGTCGGCCACCGGTTATTCGGATTCGGACTCGGCTTCGGGGGCCTCGTCTTCGGCGGCGGCCGCGGCTTCCGGCTCCTCGGCTTCGGCCACCTCGCCGGCGCCCTCGGCCTCGAGTTCCTCGGCGGTCGGCGCGTTCACCACGTTGACGACCAGCAGGTCCGGATCGGACACCAGGGTGACCCCCGATGGCAGTGCGATCTGCCCGGCGGTGAACTGAGTGCCTGGCTCGGCGCCTTCGACCGACACGATCAACTCCTCGGGAATCGACAACGCCTCGGCCTCGATCTCGATGGTGTTGGCCTCCTGGGTGACCAAGGTGCCGTATGCGGCCTCGCCCTGGACGTCGACGCCGACCTCGACGATGACCTTCTCGCCGCGACGCACCACCAGCAGATCGGCGTGCGTAATGCTGCGGCGAATCGGGTGGATCGCGAGCGCCTTGGTCAGCGCGAACTGTTCTTTGCCGTTGATGTCGAGGGTCAGCACCGCATTGGTGCCGGCGTGGCGCAGCACCGCGGCGAAGTCGTGCCCGGGCAGCTCCAGGTGCTGCGGGTCAGCACCGTGACCGTAGAGCACGGCCGGAATCTTGCCCTCGCGCCGCGCCCGGCGGGACGCGCCTTTGCCGGTCTGGGTCCGCACCAGGGCGGTGAGCTTGTTCGCAGATCTGGCCATGATGGTGTCGCTCCTGGGTCAGGTGTTTTCAGGCACGGCCAGAATCGGCGACAACCGTAGAGACGGTCCCCGTCGATAACGGTGGCCTGCGGATTCGTCGCAAGCCGCCCTCGCCGTGACGCCCGGCAAGGTTAGCGCATCAGCGGCTCAGAGCGGAAATTTGGTCTCGGTCAGCTGTTCGGACAGATCCCAGAGGGCGCCGGCGGTGGCCGCGCGTTTGGCCAGTGGACTGCGCCCGACCGGCTTACTGCGTCCGAACATGCCGAAGCGGGGACCGATGAAGCTGTTGCCGGGGACGTCTTGCGAGACGGCGTACAGGGTTTGCCGGGCACCGAAGTCGGCGTCGGTGGCCAGCCGGTTACCGAACGACATCAGCGCGTCACCGACTTTGTGACCGGACTGTCCCTGCAGGTTGGTGTGCGAGTAGCCGGGGTGGGCGGCCAGCGCACGCAGCCGCGAGCCGGCCGCTTGCAGGCGCCGCTGCAGTTCGCTGGTGAACAGCAGATTGGCGAGTTTGGACTGGCCGTAGGCCAGCCACGCCGAGTAGGGCCGCGACTTCCAGTTCAGGTCGTGCAGGCTGATGTAACCCATCCAGTGCATCAACGACGACACCGTCACCACCCGCTCGGTGACCTTGGGTAACAACAGGTTGGTCAGCGCGAAGTGACCGAGATGATTGGTGCCGATCTGGCTCTCGAAGCCGTCCGCGGTGACCGCGTGCGGGACGGCCATGATGCCGGCGTTGTTCACCAGGAAGTCGACGGCGTCCACCCCGTCGGCGAACTGCCGCACCGAGGCCAGGTCTTGCAGATCGAGGCGGCGCACCTCGACGTCTCCGGTCATCTCCCGGGCGGCGGCTTCGCCCTTTCCGGTGTTGCGCACGGCCAGGATCACCTGGGCGCCGGCCCGGGCCAGCTCGCGGGCCGTCACCGCGCCAAGGCCGCTGTTGGCGCCGGTGATGATGGCGGTGCGTCCGGCGAACGAGGGCAGGTCTGCGGCGGTCCACGATGTCATGGCAAACAGACTAGTGCGGTGGCGTCGCGCGCTCGGCACTACTTCGCGGCGACGGTGAACCCTTTGATGATCGCCTCGACATCGGCCGCGTCGGGGGCGGCCTGATCGGCCAGGCTGGTGACCGCGAGCTGGACCAGATAGCGCTGTTGCGCGGGCGCCGAACCGGTGGCGATCACCATCCGGTTGTAGGTGTGCAGCCGATTGCCGCTGACGCCGTAGCTGCCTTCGATCATCGACGAAGGAAAACCGTGGAAGTTGGCGTTCGACGCGCCGAGCTGCTTGAAGCCGTCCATCAGCGCGGCATCGGCGTTGCCGTGCTTGACCAGCTCGGCGGCATCGAAATCGCCGTTCATTTTGAATACCACCAGCATGGCCGCGGGCAACGTGTCACCCTTGGCGATCATCTCCGTGGTGGGTGGAAGGTCTGGTTTTTCTTTCCTCGCCCAGCCCGGCGGTGTCGGTATGGACGCGGTCAGGTCGGTCAGCTTGTCGGGTGCCACCGGATCACCGGACACCCCGTTGTCTTTGAGATATTTCGCGAACGGTACCGGCGATTCGGTCGTCGTTGGGGACGTCGCCGTCGGTGCAGTACTCCAAATCGACTGATAATCAGGGTTTTTGGGCCCGCAACCAACCGGCGCCACAGTGAGGACCAGGGCGGCTGCCGCGGCCGCTGTGTTGCCCAGAAGGGTCACAGGATCTCGCGAACCGTTTCGATCGGACGCGCCAGTCGGGTGCCTTTCGCTGTGACGACAAACGGCCGTTCGATCAGGATGGGATGTTCGGCCATCGCGTCGAGCTGGGGGTACCTCCCGCTGCGCACGTCGATCCCGGCGGCGCGGATCATGCTGACGATTTCGTCGCGCGTCCCCCGCACGCGGGAGGTACCCCCAGGCGGCGTCTTCAGGTACTCCACGATCCTGGGCTCAAAACCGCTGTCGCGCAGCAACTCCAGGGTCTTGCGAGAGGTGGTGCACCTGGGGTTGTGGTAGATGACGGTTGCAGCCATCTACGCGTCACCGTCGAACAGCCCTGTCACCGAGCCGTTTTCGAACACCGCGCGGATTGTGGTGGCCAGCAGCGGGGCGATCGACAACACCGTGAGCTGGGGGAAGCGCTTCTCCTCGCCGATCGGCAGGGTGTTGGTGACGATCACTTCCTTGGCGCCGCATTCGGCCAACCGCTCGGACGCCGGGTCGGACAGCACGCCGTGGGTGGCCGCGATGACGACGTCTTTCGCGCCGTCGTTGCGCAGCAGCTTGACCGCGCCGGCGATGGTGCCACCGGTATCGATCATGTCGTCGATCAACACGCAGGTGCGTCCCTGCACCTCACCGACGACCCGGTTCGACACAACCTGGTTAGGCACTCGCGGGTCGCGGGTCTTGTGGATGAACGCCAGCGGGACGCCGCCCATCGCGTCGGCCCACTTCTCGGCGATGCGCACCCGGCCGGAGTCGGGGGAGACAACGACCATGTCGCCGCCGTCGTAGTTGTCCTTGATGTAGCCGGTCAGCAGGTTCTGCGCGCGCATGTGGTCGACGGGCCCGTCGAAGAAGCCCTGAATCTGGTCGGTGTGCAGGTCGACGGTCACGATCCGGTCGGCACCCGCCGTCTTGAACAGGTCGGCCACCAGGCGTGCCGAGATCGGCTCGCGCCCGCGGTGCTTCTTGTCCTGCCGGGCATAGGGATAAAACGGCACCACCGCGGTGATCCGCTTGGCGCTGCCCCGCTTGAGCGCGTCGATCATGATCAGCTGTTCCATCAGCCATTGGTTGACCGGCGCGGGGTGTGATTGCAGGACGAATGCGTCGCAACCGCGCACCGATTCCTCGAACCGCACGAAGATCTCGCCGTTGGCGAAGTCGCGGGCCGTCTGCCCGGTGACGTGGACGTCGAGCTCCTTGGCGACCTGTTCGGCCAGTTCGGGGTGCGCGCGGCCCGCGAAAAGCATCAGATTCTTGCGGTTGTCTGTCCAGTCGTAGCTCACGTGCAGCCCTCGCCGGTTCGGATTGGATGGTTACGAATAGGTTGGCCTGATGGCTCGCCTCTGAATACTAGGTAGCGAAACGTCGGTGCGCCGCCCGGTTGTCATCATGTCGCCCCTTCGGCTGCCGGGCCGGCATCGTTGTCGGCGGCCCGCGCCCTTTCGGCAGCCTGTGCGGCGGCGCTGCCGGGCCGCTTGCGCTCGACCCAGCCTTCGATGTTGCGCTGCTGGCCGCCGGAGATCGCCAGCGCGCCGGGTGGGACATCCTCGCGCACCACCGTGCCGGCTCCGGTGTAGGCGCCGTCGCCGACGGTGACCGGTGCG
>DASQRI010000607.1:0-11960 GCA_035642975.1 Mycobacterium sp. | reverse complement strand
CCTGCCGACGATGCAGACCGCGTAGCGGTCTGAGGAGGAGGCGGGAAATCAAACCTAGCCTGCCGACGATGCAGACCGCGTAGCGGTCTGAGGAGGAGGCGGGAAATCAAACCTAGCCTGCCGACGATGCAGACCGCGTAGCGGTCTGAGGAGGAGGCGGGCAATCAAACCTAGCTCTCGCGGCGCTCCGGCAGTCCGTTGCGGCGGACGAATTCCCTTGACTTGACCAGGAATTCAAGCTGGTCGTAGACCTTTCGCAGCGGATCGCTGCTACGTGTGGAGCGGCACAGCACGACAGCGCCCTCCAGCGCGGCGATCGACATCACCGCCAGCGAATCAGCGTCCGGCTCGGCGAAGCCTTCGGCAACGAACGCCCATGTCAGCGCCGTGCGCCAGTGCGCGAAAATCCGGCCGGCCTCGGCGGTCAACCGGACTTCGTCGTCGCCGGAGCCGATCGCCGCGGCCACCACGGGGCAGCCGGCGTTGAAATCGCTCTCGGCGAGCACGCGCTCCCAGAATTCGACGAATTCCCGCAACAGCACCTTGGCGCCGCGCCCGGCGGCCTCGTCGATATCGGCGGTGATCGCGTCGCCCGCGTACCGGAGCGCCTCAGCGAGGATCTGGTTGCGGCCGTCGGGAAAGTGGTAGTAGACCGAGCCGCGGGGCGCACCGCTGCGGCTGAGCACTTCGTCGATGGTCACGCCCGCGGCGCCGCGTTCGCGCATCACCTCGGCGGCGCTGATCAGCATCTTGGTTCGGGTATCGCCGCGCTTCGTGCGGGCGCGCGTCGCTAACGACATGCTTGTGCTGTCCCTGTGCCTAGTGACCGCTACGCCGCGTTCGGATGGCGAAGCTGCGGAATTCGCCAATGCATCGCCCGCGACCGGAATCGCACGGATCGCAGTGGCTTGTGGCGCAGATCGGGGATCTCCCTGCTGAAGCGATAGCCGGCGAGATTGAGCTCGACGATCAACATGATCTTCTCCTGGGCTAGTGAGTGCCCGCACGCGCCGGTTCTGCCGACTCATGATTATGCAATAGACCATATAACGCCATTGCGTAACAAGCAACCACTCAACGCTAGAGCTCGAATGTCGATGCCAGCGGCGCCGCCGTTGGGCCGCGCTTCTCAGCCCGATTCTGTGGTATGGCCTATTGCATAATAGGTCGCCGTGCGTTTGACTCGGCGGATGACTAGCACTCCTGACGCACTACCGGCTCTGGAAACCGTGACGCTGGAACGGGACGGACACGTCTTGCTGATCGGGCTGAACCGACCGCACAAACGCAACGCCTTCAATAAGGCGATGCTCGCTGACCTGGCGCGCGCCTACGGGCTGTTGGAATCCGATGCGTCGGTGCGGGCGGGTGTGCTGTTCGCGCACGGTGACCATTTCACCGGCGGTCTGGATCTTGTCGACGTCGGCCCCAACATCGCGTCGGGCGACCTACCCGTCCCGGCCGACGGGCGCGACCCGTGGCGTTTGGACGGTTCCTGGACCACGCCGCTGGTCGCGGCCGCGCACGGCTGGTGCATGACACTGGGCATCGAGCTGCTGCTGGCCGCCGATGTCCGCGTCGCGGCAACGGGCACCCGGTTCGCGCAGCTCGAGGTGCAGCGTGGCATCTACCCGTTCGGAGGCGCGACCCTGCGACTCCCCCGCGAGGCCGGCTGGGGCAATGCCATGCGCTGGCTGCTCACCGGCGACGAGTTCGACGCCGCCGAGGCACACCGCATTGGCTTGGTCCAAGAGCTGACCGACGACGCCGGGACCGCGCTGACCCGCGCCCGCGAGATCGCCCACACCATCGCCGAGCGGGCGGCGCCGCTGGCGGTGCGGGCCACCCTGGTGTCGGCGCACCTGGCCCGCGAGCAGGGCGACGCGGCCGCCATCGAGCGGCTGCGACCCGACGTGGCTGCGCTGTTCGCCAGCGCGGACGCCGCCGAGGGCGTGCAGTCGTTCATCGAGCGCCGTCAAGCCCGATTCCAGGGGCGCTAACCGCGTTAGGCTCGGCCCAGGCGATCGAAAGGCGTCAGGCATGGGCCACTACAAGAGCAACGTGCGCGACCTGGAGTTCAACCTCTTTGAAACGCTGAGCCTGGACCAGGTGCTCGCCGACGAGGCGTTCGGCGACCTGGACGGCGAATCGGTGCGAGAGATGCTTTCCGAAGCGGCTCGATTGGCCGAGGGGCCGGTCGCCGAGTCGTTCGCCGAGAGCGACCGCCACCCCCCGACATTCGACCCCGACACCCATGTCGTGACCCTGCCGGAACCGTTCAAGAAATCGCTGCACGCGTGGCGGGAGGGCGAATGGTTCCGCGTTGGTCTCGACGAGAACGTCGGTGGTGTGCCGGCGCCGTCGACGGTGCAATGGGCGGTCAACGAGTTGGTGCTCGGCGCCAACCCGGCCGTGTTCATGTACATGGCCGGCCCGGTTCTCGCCAACATCCTCTATGGGATCGGCAATGAGCAGCAACAGCATTGGGCGGCGCTGGCGATCGACCGTAACTGGGGCGCCACCATGGTGCTCACCGAACCCGACGCCGGTTCCGACGTCGGCGCCGGCCGGACCAAAGCGATCGACCAGGGCGACGGCACGTGGCACATCGACGGCGTCAAGCGATTCATCACCAGCGGCGACAGCGACGACGTCTTCGAGAACATCCTGCACATGGTGCTGGCCCGGCCCGAGGGCGCAGGGCCAGGAACCAAGGGACTGAGTCTTTTCCTGGTGCCCAAATTTTTGCTCGACCCGCAGACCGGCGAGCCTGGGGAGCGCAACGGGGTATTCGTCAGCGGGCTCGAACACAAGATGGGGCTGAAGGTCTCGGCCACTTGCGAATTGACGTTCGGCGGGCATGGCGTCCCGGCGACAGGCTGGCTGGTCGGCGACAAGCACAACGGTATCGCGCAAATGTTCAGGATCATCGAGTACGCGCGAATGATGGTGGGCACCAAAGCCATTGGGACTCTGTCGACCGGCTATCTGAACGCGTTGGACTACGCCAAGACTCGGGTCCAAGGAGCCGACCTGACCCAGATGACGGATAAGACAGCGCCGCGGGTCACCATCATTCACCATCCCGATGTGCGCCGGGCCTTGATGACGCAGAAGGCCTACGCCGAAGGGCTCCGCGCGTTATATCTCTACACCGCGGCCCATCAAGACCCGGCGGCGGCGGTGGTGGTGTCCGGCGCCGACGCGGAGCTTGCGGCGCGGGTCAACGATCTGCTGCTGCCGATCGTGAAGGGCGTGGGCTCCGAGCGGGCGTACCAATGCCTGACCGAATCACTGCAGACGTTCGGCGGGTCCGGCTTTCTGCAGGATTACCCCATCGAGCAATACATTCGCGACGCCAAGATCGACAGCCTCTACGAAGGCACCACCGCAATCCAGGCGCAGGACTTCTTCTTCCGCAAGATCGTTCGCGACCACGGCACGGCGCTGCATCATCTGGTCACGCAGATCGAAGCGTTCCTCGGCAGCGACGATGCCCGCCCCGAACTCGCCGACGCCCGCTCGGTGCTGACCACCGCACTCGACGACCTGCAAGCCTGGCTCAATACCATGACCGGGTATCTGGTCGATTCCCAGCAGAACGCCCGCGAACTCTACCGGATCGGTCTGGCGTCGGTGTCCTTCCTGCTCGCGGTCGGTGACCTGCTGATCGGATGGCTGTTGCTGCGGCAGGCCGAGATCGCGCTGACAGCGCTCGACGGCGACCCGGCACCGGCCGAGCGCGTTTTTTATGCCGGAAAAGTCGCTACAGCACAGTTTTTCGTTAAAAACATGCTGCCTCGGTTGACCGCGGACCGTGGGATCGCAGCGAACGTCGACCTCGCGGTCATGCAGTTGCGCGAAGACGCATTCTGAGCGTTCAGCTCTCGAGGGTGTAGCCCATCGGCATCAGCACGCTCTTCTGCTGGGTGAAGTGCTCGACACCTTCCGGCCCGTTTTCGCGGCCGATGCCGGAGTTCTTGTAGCCGCCGAACGGACAGCACGGGTCGAACGCATACCAGTTGATCGCGTACGTCCCGGTGCGGATCTGCTCGGAAATCTCGATGCCGCGCGGAATGTCGGTGGTCCACACGCTGCCGGCCAGGCCGTACTCGGAGTCGTTGGCGATCTTGATCGCTTCCTCCTCGGTGTCGTAGCCGATAATGCTCAGCACCGGGCCGAAGATCTCCTCCTGCGCGATCGTCATCTTGTTGTCCACGTCGGCGAAGACGGTGGGCTGCACGTAGAAGCCGTGGTCCAGGCCTTCGGGTCGACCCCCACCGGTCACCAGTCGGGCGCCTTCTTCGATGCCCTTGGCGATGTAGCCCTCGACACGGGCGCGCTGCTTCTCCGAGATCAGCGACCCGATTTGCGCGGCAGGTTCCGTCGGCGGCCCTACCGGCAGCGCTTGGACGAAAGTGCTTACTGCGTCCACGATCTCGTCGTAGCGCGAGCGCGGCGCCAGGATGCGGGTCTGGGCGACGCAGGCTTGCCCGGTGTTCATGATCCCGGAGAACACCAACATCGGGATAGCGGCGGCGAGGTCGACATCCTCGAGCAGGATGGCGGCCGATTTCCCGCCGAGCTCCAGGGTGCACGGCTTGAGCAGCTCTGCGGCCCGACGCCCGATCTCCTTGCCGACCCCTGAGCTGCCGGTGAAGGTGAAGATGTCGATGTCCCGGTTGGACGTCAGTGCCTGGCCGGTCTCGATCCCGCCGGGAACGATGGACAGCACACCCTCTGGTAGGCCGGCTTCGGCGAACACCTCGGCCAAAGCGTTTGCGGTCAGCGGTGTTTCCGCGGCCGGCTTGAGCACGATCGTGCAGCCGGCCAGCAGCGCCGGGCCCAACTTGTTGACCGCCAGGAACAGCGGCACGTTCCACGCCACGATCGCGCCCACCACACCGATCGGCTCACGATGGACGATGGTCTGCCCGTAGTTGCCGTTGCGGATCTCCTGCCACTTGACCTCGTCGACAGCTGGGCCGGCGAAGAAGCTCAATGCCCCCATCGAACTCATCCAGTGCATCGTTTCGATGGTTGTCGGCGGCTGGCCGGTCTCGCCGGCGAGCAACTTGGTGAACAGGTCCTTGCGCTCCTCCAGGAGTTTCAGCGCGCCGGCGATGACCGCCGCGCGCTCTTTCGGCGGCGTCGAAGGCCACGGGCCGGAGTCGAATGCCTTACGTGCCGCCGCGACGGCGGCGTCGACGTCGGCTGCCGCCGCCAGTGGCACCTTGCCGACGTACTCGCCGGTGGCCGGGCAGTGCACCTCGATGACTTCGGACGTCGAGGGCGCGGTCCATTTTCCGCCGATGAAAAGCTTGTCGTACTCGGTCGTCTGGCTATCGGTCATCTGCGCCGCTCCTCCTCATTGCTCGGCTCTGCGTCGTCGCCGGGCGCTACCAGCGCCACCCTACCCAGCCGATCGCAAAACGAGAACACGTTTCAGTCAACAGCCGCGATCGGCTCACTGTGGTTGCAGCACCAGCACCAGATTACTCACCAGGAACTCGCGTAGCACCGGCACCGAGGTTAGCCACCACGCCCATCGAGGGTGGTAGCGGGGGAACGCGGCGACCAGCGCACCGGTGTTGGCCGCCCAGTCCAGCCCGTCGGCAACCGACACGGCAAACAACGACGAGCCGTAGTCGTTCTTGGCCCGATGACCATGCTTGCGGGTATAGCGCGCCGCGGCGCGCGCCCCGCCCAGGTAGTGGGTCAGGCCCATCTCGTGCCCGCCGAATGGCCCCAGCCACACGGTGTACGACAGCACCGCCAGGCCGCCGGGCCGAGTCACCCGCAACATCTCGCCGCCCAACTGCCAGGGCCGCGGCACATGCTCGGCAACGTTGGAGGACAGGCAGATGTCGACGCAGTCATCGTCGAACGGCAGCGCCATCCCCGACGCGCGAACGAATGTGTCCGTCGTCGCGACGAGTTCTGTTCGGGGACTGTGCATCTCGGTTGGATCCGGCTCGACTCCCAGATAGTGGATACCGGCCGTGGCGAACGCTGCCGCGAAATACCCCGGTCCTCCGCCGACGTCGAGCAGTGTTCGGCCAACCGCCGAGCCGCCGTGGATGCCGTGCCACAAGTCGCTGATCATCGCGACGGTGTCGGTAGCCAGCACGCCGTAGAAGCGGTCCGGATCGGGTTGCTCGTAGCGGAACTCCGACAACAGCCGCAGCGAGCGGGAAAGCGTCGCCCGCCGTGCGAACACCTCGGTGGCGGCCATCCACCACACCCTACGGTCTAGGCTGGACCGCAATGTTTGCCGCGCGACGTGAGGCCAACGGCCGCAATACCGGGACTCTGCGCGCGGTTTTGCTGCTGTGCTGGCGCGACACCGGACATCCTCAGGGCGGTGGCAGCGAGACCTACCTGCAGCGCATCGGAGCCCAGTTGGCTGCCGCCGGTGTCGCGGTCACGTTGCGCACCGCCCGCTACCCCGGCTCGGCGCGACGAGAAGTCATCGACGGTGTGCGGATCAGCCGCGCCGGCGGACGTTATTCGGTATACGTGTGGGCGCTGTTGGCGATGGCGGCGGCCCGGCTACGGATGGGACCGCTGGGCGCGGTGCGGCCGGACGTGGTGGTCGACTCCCAGAACGGGTTGCCGTTCCTGGCCCGGCTGATTTACGGCAGGCGGGTCGCAGTGCTGGTACACCATTGCCATCGTGAGCAGTGGCCGGTAGCGGGCCGGGTGCTGGGCCGAGTGGGCTGGTTCGTCGAGTCGTGGTTGTCACCGCGGCTGCACCGCGACAACCAGTACGTGACGGTGTCACTGCCGTCGGCCCGCGACCTGGTCGGCCTGGGTGTCGGCAACGAGCGAATTGCCGTGGTGCGCAACGGTCTCGACGAGGCGCCGGTGGCGTCGCTGGGTGGCCCGCGGGCCGCGAGCCCGCGCGTGGTGGTCTTGTCGAGGCTGGTGCCGCACAAGCAGATCGAGGACGCGTTGGCCGCGGTGGCGCAGTTGCGGCCATCGGTACCGGGTCTGCATCTCGACATCGTCGGTGGCGGATGGTGGTGGCGGCGCTTGGTCGACCATGCGGCGCGGCTGGGCATCGGCGACGCGGTCACGTTCCATGGCCATATCGATGACGTCACCAAACACCATGTCATGCAACAGTCGTGGGTGCACGTGCTCCCGTCGCGCAAAGAAGGTTGGGGTCTGGCGGTCGTCGAGGCGGCCCAGCATGCGGTGCCCACCATCGGCTACCGATCTTCCGGTGGGCTGGCCGACTCGATCGTCGACGGGGTGACCGGTGTGCTGGTCGACAGTCGCGCCGAGTTGGTGAATCGGCTTGAGCAGTTGCTCGCCGACCCGGTGCTGCGCGATCAACTCGGTGCCAAGGCACAAGTCCGCAGCGCCGAATTCTCTTGGCAGCAAAGCGCCGACGGGATGCGCGCTGTACTGGAGTCGATGGTCATCGGTCAACGTGTCAGCGGAGTGGTGTAGCCCGCATCCGCCAACCGGCCACCGCCATGCCGACGGCTCCGCCGATCAGCAGTTCCAACCACGCCAGGTGCGCGATCACGGCCGTCAAGCGTCGGGCCGCCGATATCCCGGCGGTGTCGCCGCCGACCCGATACAGCGTTAGGTCCCGCCCTCGATACGCCACCGGCAGTCGCTCCAATGTCCTTGCGGCCAAGCCCATGTCACCGGGAGCTCCCCATTCGACCACCAGCCATCCCACGCCGGCCCGCCGCAGCGTGTCCGGGTCGGTGCCCGCCAACAGCAGCCGCTGCACCCCGCGCGCCCGATCACCCTCACCGATAACCGTCGTCCCGGAGATCGTCAGGTCGCCGGTAGTCAGCACGTCGGCGCGCAGCCAGCGCGGCAGCGGCTCCAGCACCGGCGCCGGCCCAGACCAGGCGAAGCGCCGCATAGTGCCGACCGGCAGCACCGCGACCTCCGCAGGCTGACCGTTGATTACCGCCGCGACGGTCGTCCAGTCGGCCGGGTAGCGTACCGGTTCAACCTTTCCTCCTACGCCCCACGCCAAGTCGGGAAGTGCCAGCAACAGTGCGGCGCAGCACACCAGCGCCGCCGCCGCCGGCCGTAGCCAGCGCTGCAACGTCAGCACCGCCGCCGCCCCGGCCAGGGCGTAGCCGGGCATCGCCAGCGCGACCCACTTCTGCCCGTCGCGCAGCACGCCCAGCGCGGGCGCGGCGTCGACCACGGCGTGCAGGACGGCCAGTCCCGGCCGGGTGGCCAGCCCAGCGGGTAGCAGCACGGACACTCCCGCCAGCACCACCAACGGCACGGCCGCCCGGTGACGCAGCAGCGCGGGCAGGCCGGCGGCCACCACCGCAAGCAGCACCACGGCCGACACGATCGCGAAAAGGGTTGCCCGCGAAGCTGGTACGGCTTCGCTGTTCCAGATCCCACCCATGCTGGCCAGGCTGCCCAGGGTGCCCAGAGCGGGTTCGGCTCGGGCGGCGAAGGCGGCAACGTCAGGGCCCCGCGCCCAGATACGGTCTTGCGACGACAAGCCCAGCACCGCCGCCGTCAGCCACGGCAGCGCCGCCACCAGTGCAGCGCCCAATGTTACTGCGGCGCAAAGCCAGCGCGGATGACCGGCGCCCTGCGCGGCAACGCAGACCAATCCGACCGTGGCCGCAAGGATCAACCCGGTGGGAGTCAGCCCCGCCAGCGCGATCCAGAACGCCAGCGCGAAAAGCCGCGGCCACGCAACAGAATCCGTTGATCGCAACGACAGCACCGTCGTCGCCACCCACGGCAGGCAGCCGTAGCCGAGCAGCAGACTCCAATGTCCTTGCAACAGGCGTTCACCCACGTATGGGTTCCAGATCGCCAGCGTGATGGCTACAAACTGACCGCCTGCGCCGGCGGCCGGCAGCACCACTGCGACCAGTCGGGCCGCGCCCCAACCCGCCAGCCACAGTGCGGCGACAAGCAACGCCTTGACCACGATGCCGCCATCGACGCAGTGCGAGGCCAACGCGACCGCGAAATCCTGGGGTGTCGCCCGGGGTGCCGAAACCAGCCCGAGAGCGCTATCGGAAAGATATGACCGCGGCGTGGATACCGCATCGCGCAGCAGCAGATACCCGGGGCCCATCAGTGGGGCCACCACCAGCAGCGCCAACGCCAGTGCGTACCCGGGACGAGACCACTGCAGGGCCCGGTGGGGTCCCGCCCGCACGCGCTCGGCTCGATCTGATGGCACGGCTTCTCCTCAGCCGTTCCGTCCGCATCGTCGCCGCGTCATCTGATGGCGCGGCTTCTCCTCAGCCGTTCCGGCTGCATCGTCGCCGCGCAGCTAGGTCTGGTCGGGCGGACCCGACGTAGCTGGGCCCGACGAACTCGACGGACCCTGACCCTGCTCGCGCTGCGCGTCTTTGGGCGGTGTGGGCAGTTTCTCGGTTTCGGCTTCGGCGCCGGGCACCCGCTCGACGGGCGGCTCGCCGCGACCGAAGAAGCCATGGTCAGCGTTGTCCAGGCCGGGGTCGAGCAACGCCGTCTCGGTCCGCAGGCTGAATGAGCCGAGCAACAGGCCACCGATCAGCGCGATCACGCCCGAGGCGGTGAAGGTGATCGGCAGCACCCGCGACCACAACGACAACCGGTCGCGCTCGTTACGAGCGGTATTGACCTGCGCCTCGACGGTTTGCTCGTTGGACGAGACCTTGTAGTCGACGAGCGTCACCTCAGGCTTCAACGCATCGCGGGCGTAGTAGTGATTGGCGTGCTCGTCTTCTTTGACGATGGTCCCCGACTCCGGGTCCACCCAGAAGGTCCGCTGCGCCGCGTAATAGCGGGTCATGGTGATCTGCTCGTCCGGATCCCCGGGAACGTCCCACATCGACGCGCTCGCGGTCACCTTGCTGTCCGCGTCGTCGGCGTACAAAGACGGGTACCTGATCGGCTCGGCCAGCTTGCCGTCGGCGTCGTAGCCGACGTCCTGGGTGAACTTGTACGTGGTCAATCCGTTGACGTCTTCTTCGCCGGTGTACTTGGCGTCGAACGCTTTCTGCGCGATCGGGTCGAAAAACGGATACGTCCGCTTCTCGGTGTGGAACGGGAATCGGTAGGACAGCCCGTCGTGCGGCAGCGCGATGTTGGTGGCCGGGTTCTCATCGTTGAAGCCGCGCGGTTTCTGCACGGCGCCGCCGGGGTGGGTGTCATCGGAAACCGCCATTGCGGTTTTGCGGTTCACCGTGACGGTGTCGACGAGAGCGAGCAGCAGGCCGGTGTCCTTTTGCTTGTCGCTGCGTCGAACCGAGGTGCCCACCTGCAGAGTGACGACGTCGGCGTTGGCGGGGGACTCCACGTCGATCTGCTGCTGCGAGACCAGCGGCACGTTTTTGTTGACCACCAGTTTCTGGCTGTACAGCGACGCCGGGTCGACGGCGGTCCCGGTCCCGTCGCTGATCAAGGTGGCATCCAGATCGAGCGGAATCTTGGTGATTCTGCTGCTGGTGTAGGTCCACAGCAGCAGCGCGGCGATCAGCAAGGCGGCTCCGAGTCCCATGATCCCGCACGCGGCCATCCGCAACATGACTGCTCGGTTCACGTTGCCGTGTCCTCCTTCTGTCCGAGACCGCCAAACCAGTCCGACCTGGGACCAGAGCAAAACTCGTTCGACCCTAACAGCATTATTTAAGCTCGCGTTTTATGTCCCCGCGGTGGTCAAATCGGATGTACCCGATTTGCCGGGCGACCCACCACGGGCAGACTGTGGTGATGGCGCGCACGGGCGATACCGGGCAGGCGGTGGGTGGCACCCGTAGCTTCCTGCCCGCGGTGGAAGGCATGCGGGCGTGCGCGGCCATTGGCGTCGTCATCACCCACGTCGCGTTCGACACCGGACACTCCAGCGGGTTCTACGGTCGGCTGTTCGGCCGCTTCGATCTGGCGGTGGCGGTGTTCTTCGCATTGTCGGGCTTCTTGTTGTGGCGCGGACATGCCGGGGCGGCACGCGGCCTCGCGTCGCGCCCCTCGACCGGGCGCTACCTGCGATCGCGGGTGGTCCGCATCATGCCGGCGTACGTGGTGGCCGTCGTGGTGATTCTTACCCTGTTGCCGGACGGCAATCACGCGAGTCTGACGGTGTGGCTGGCGAATCTATCGCTGACCCAGGTGTACGTGCCGCTGACGTTGACCGCCGGGCTGACCCAGATGTGGAGCCTGTCGGTCGAGGTGACGTTTTATCTCGTGTTGCCGATCCTTGCGGTGCTGGCTGCCCGGTTGCCGGTCGGTGGTCGCGTCCCGGCGATCGCCGGTCTCGCGGTCGTCAGCTGGTTTTGGGGCTGGCTTCCGTTCGCCGCTCCGGCCGGGCTCAATCCGTTGACCTGGCCGCCGGCCTTCTTCTCCTGGTTCGCCGCGGGGATGCTGCTGGCCGAGTGGGTGCACAGCCCGCCCGGGTGGGCGCAGCGGCTGGCGCGACGCCGGGTGTTCATGGCCGTCGTCGTGATCGCGGCCTATCTGGTGGCGGCCTCGCCGCTGGCCGGGCCCGCGGGTTTAGTCCCGAGCAGCGCCGCACAATTCACCGTGAAGACCGCGATGGGTGCGTTGGTGGCGGCGGGTCTGGTGGCGCCGCTGGTGCTGGACCGGCCCGACGACAGCCATCGAATTTTGGGTTCCGCCGCGATGGTGACCCTGGGCCGCTGGTCCTACGGGATCTTCATCTGGCACCTTGCGGCGTTGACCATGGTGTTCCCCGTGATCGGTGAGTTTGCGTTCCGGGGCCAGATGCCCGAGGTGCTGGCGTTGACGCTGATCTTCAGCTTCGCCATCGCCGCGGTGAGCTACGCGCTTGTCGAGTCACCGTGCCGGGAAGCATTGCGGGGCTGGGAGTCTCGCAGGACGCAGCGGCCCGCGTCAGCAATCGGCGGCGGGGTAAGCCAGCGTCAAGAAGACGCAATCGCGCCATGATGCGCCCAGACGACGATGCAGGATTAGCGCGATGAGGTGGGGGTCCCCCCGCTTGCGGG
>DASQRI010000606.1:0-9914 GCA_035642975.1 Mycobacterium sp. | reverse complement strand
CGGCACCTCCGCTCGGCGCGGCAACCGGCTGCCGCGTGACGAGCGTCGTGGCCAACTGCTCATCGCGGCCAGCGACATTTTTGTCGATCGCGGATACCACGCCGCAGGCATGGACGAGATCGCCGAACGTGCGGGAGTCAGTAAACCCGTTCTGTACCAACACTTTTCAAGCAAGCTGGAGTTGTACCTGGCGGTCCTGCACCGACACGTCGACAATCTGGTGTCCGGCGTGCGGCAGGCGCTGCGCACCACCACCGACAACCAGCAACGGTTGCGCTCCGCGGTGGAGGCGTTCTTCGATTTCATCGAACACGACAGCCAGGGCTACCGGTTGATCTTCGACAACGACTACGTCACCGAGCCTCAGGTGGCCGTGCAGGTGCGGGTAGCCACCGAATCGTGCATCGACGCGGTGTTCGACCTGATCAGCGCCGACTCGGGCCTGGATCCACACCGCGCCCGGATGATCGCGGTGGCCCTGGTCGCGCTGAGCGTCGACTGCGCCAGGTACTGGCTGGACACCGACCGGCCGATTACTAAAGACGACGCCGTCGACGGCACCGTGCAGTTCGCCTGGGGCGGGCTGTCACACGTGCCGCTCACCCGTTCTTAGCCGCGCCGCTCCCGATTCCGAAACCCACTCGGCGCGCATCCGCGACACCGATTTCGACGTAGGCGATCTTGGTGGCGTGGACTAGGAAGCGGCGACCCTTGTCGTCGGTCAGGCCCAGCACGTCGGAGTCCTTGCCCAGCGCAGTGGTGACTAATTCTTCGACTTCGCCGGGCGTTTGTGCGCTGGTGAAGACCAACTCGCGCGGGCTGTCCGTGATACCGATCTTGACCTCCACGCCGGTCCCTTCCCGTTCCTTCGGTGATCGTGCTTCGACAAGCAGGCTAGTGGACCGCGCGGAGAGCCGGGCAATCCGGCTGGCTTCGCCGTGCTGAAAGCCGGTCGGCAGCAAGGGTTCGCGACCACGATTCGGGCGGGCCACTGTTGGCAAATCGTGACCTGACACGCCCGCGCGCGCGTCCCCGACCATCGATCACATCGATAACATCTGCATCATCAGCACCATAAATTACCTGGGTGACGACATCCAGGACTACCCAGATGACGACGTCGACGACATCTACGCCGACGGCGATGACCTGTATGCGCCGGTCGATGAGCGCTGGCGTCCGATCGCGGCGATCGCGGGCATCATCTTCGTGCTCGCGGTGATCGCCACCGTCGTGATCGTCAACGGCGGCGACAGCGCCTCGACGTCGGCCACCGTCGTGGTGCCACCGAGTCGAACCATGACCGCCACACCGCGGCCCAGTGCGACCCTGCCGCCCGAGACGGTCACCACTGTGACACCGCCGCCGCGCCGGCCCAGCCCGTCGGCCGCCGCCCCCAGCACCGAGCCCTCGGTGATCCCGCCGCCTGCGGCTGTCCCGGTGCCACCGGACGTGGCAGCCCGCACGTTCACCTACCGGGTGACCGGAACCAAAGGGCTGTTAGATCTGGTCACTGTCGTCTACACCGACGCCCAGGGCGGGCCGCAGACCGACTTCAACGTGTCACTGCCGTGGTCGCGAACGGTGGTGATGAACCCCGGGACGCAGCTCAGGTCGGTCGTGGCGACGAGCCTGACCGGGCACCTCAACTGTTCGATCACCGATGGCCAGGGTCAGCCCGTCGCGGTCTCGACCAGCAGCGCGATGATCGCGACCTGCACCCGATAGGCCGTTAGGCCAGACCCAGCTCACGCATCCGCTCGTCATGAGTGCGCTGCAGCCGGTCGAAGAAGCCCGCCAACTGCGTCAGCCCGTCGGTCCTCGACACCACGAGATCGACCAACTCGTCGTGTTCGGCCAGCACGTATTGGGCCTGGGTGATCGCTTCGCCGAGCAGACGACGTGACCACAACGCCAGCCGGCTGCGTTGCCTGGTGCTCTTGGTCACCGCGGCGCGCACCTCGGCGACGACGAACTGGGAGTGTCCGGTCTCCGCCATCACCGCGCGCACGACGTCGGCGACCTCGTCGGGCAACTCGTCGGCGATCTGCAGATAAAAATCAGCGGCCAGCGCATCGGCTACGTAGGCCTTGACCAGCGCCTCCAGCCAGGTGCTCGGCGTGGTCAAACGGTGGTAGCCATCAAGCGCGGAGGCATACTTCGAGATCGTCGGCACCACGTCGACACCGCGGCTCTCCAGGGCGTCGCGCAACAACTCGTAGTGCCCCATCTCGGCCGCGGCCATGCTGGCCATCGAAATCCGCCCACGCAGATCCGGCGCCATCTTCGCCTCTTCGGTGAGCCGATAAAACGCCGCAACCTCGCCGTAGGCCAACACCGCGAACAGTTCGTTGACGCCGGGGTGGTCCGCCGGTAGCCGAGGCGGAGGCGGATCGGCCAACTTGTCGCCCGGCGAAAGCGGAGTCATGGCAACCACTCTAGGCGGCACTGGTGGCGACCCGCTGTGCGCGGCTTCGCGGCGCTGGCGATCGCGCTCTATGCGTCGGTGGCGACCCGCTGGCCCGCGAATGCGGGTCTCGACGGCCAACCGGCTATGATCGACGGAGGTAATGGCGATAGACCCATACCGCTGCTACCGGCGAAATGTGCGTGCACGCAGTTGGCCCCGCCTACGAGAGCGCAGGGCCCGCGAATCGGCAACGTATTCGACAGTCAACTGGTGCGCGCGTGACCGCGACGACTGACAAATCGAATACGAAACCGAAAGGCATACGTGCATCACGCATGACCCCACTTATTACGCCATCTCGAACCACATCCGAATCCACCTTTGCTGAAATCGGCGTCCGCGACGAAATAGTGCGGGCCCTGAGCGAACAAGGCATCGAACACCCCTTTGCCATCCAAGAGCTCACTCTGCCGCTCGCACTCGCTGGCGACGACCTGATCGGGCAGGCCCGCACCGGAATGGGCAAAACCTTCGCGTTCGGGGTGCCGCTGCTGCAACGGATCACCACCTCGGGCGCTGAGCGACCCCTCACCGGCATTCCCCGGGCGCTGATCGTGGTGCCCACCCGGGAACTGTGCCTGCAGGTTTCCGGCGACCTCGCCACCGCCGCGAAGTACTTGACCACCGACGACGACCGACGGCTGTCCGTGGTGTCCATCTACGGTGGCCGGCCCTACGAGCCACAGATCGAGGCGCTGCGCGTCGGCGCCGACGTGGTTGTGGGCACCCCCGGCCGGCTGCTCGACCTGGCGCAGCAGGGACATTTGCAGCTGGGCGGCCTGTCGGTGCTGGTTCTCGACGAGGCCGACGAGATGCTTGACCTGGGCTTCCTGCCCGACATCGAGCGGATCCTGAGTCGGATCCCCGACGTGCGGCAATCGATGCTCTTCTCGGCGACTATGCCGGATCCGATCATCACGCTGGCCCGCACGTTCATGAACCAGCCGACCCACATCCGCGCTGAGGCGCCGCACTCCTCTGCAGTACACGATCTCACCAAGCAGTACGCATACCGCGCCCACGCGCTGGACAAAGTCGAACTCGTCAGCCGCATACTGCAGGCCCGCGGGCGCGGCGCCACCATGATCTTCACCCGCACCAAGCGCACTGCCCAGAAGGTCGCCGACGAGCTTGCCGAACGCGGTTTCGCGGTCGGTGCCGTGCACGGCGACCTGGGCCAGATCGCGCGCGAAAAAGCGCTCAAAGCATTTCGCAGCGGTGGCATCGATGTGCTGGTTGCCACCGATGTGGCCGCCCGCGGTATCGACGTCGACGACGTCACGCACGTCATCAACTACCAGATCCCCGAGGACGAGCAGGCCTACGTGCACCGGATCGGCCGCACCGGCCGCGCCGGCAAAACTGGGGTCGCGGTAACCCTGGTGGACTGGGACGAGCTGGCCCGCTGGACGATGATCGACAAGGCTTTGGGCCTGGGCTGCCCCGATCCGTCCGAGACGTATTCCAGTTCGCCGCACCTCTATGTCGAGCTGGACATCCCGACCGAGGCCAAGGGCGCTATCGGCACTGCGCGCAAACCGCAGGCCAACCGGGCCCCGTCGGGTGGGCGCAACGGCGATCGGCCCGGGCAGCAGCGCAACAGCGACCGGCAGCGGCAACGCACCCGCGGCGGCAAATCGGCGACGGGCCATCCCGCGAGCGGCGTCAACGGCCAAGCCGAGGCCGAGGCGCCTGCCGCCGACGCACCGTCTGGTGACGGCGCACGCCCCGCACGCCGTCGCCGTCGTCGCCCCCGCAAGTCGGCGGGCGCGGCCGCCCCCGCCAACTGATCCGACACCGCGCCGGATGGTCAAACCGGAACGCCGCACCAAGGCCGACGTATCGGCCGCGGCAGCGATCGCGGCGGTGGTTGCCGTGGCGGCTGCGTTGATCTGGTGGACCAGCGACGCCCGGGCCACGATCAGCCGGCCCGCGACGGGGCCCGCGCCCAGCCCGAGGCTGGCCCGCGAGGTGCCGGCCTCGCTCAAGCAACTCTGGACCGCCGCCAATGCGCCGACCGACCAGCCAGTCGTGGTCGCCGGAACCGTCGTCACCGCCGACGGGCGCACCGTGCAGGGGCGTGACCCGGTCACCGGCCAGGTGCGGTGGAGCTACTCGCGCGGCAGCGATCTGTGCGGGGTTTCCGGGGTCTACCGCTTCGCGGTCGTGGTCTACCGCGACGACCGCGGCTGCGGGCAGGTCAGCACGATCGAAGGATCCACCGGGAGCCGCGGACCCGCCCGAAGCAGCTACGCCGACCAACGGGTCACCTTGTCCTCCGACAGCATCACGGTGTTGTCAGCCGGCGACACCCGACTGGAACTGTGGCGTTCCGATATGGTTCGGATGCTCTCCTACGGCGAGATCGACGCCCGGGTCAAGCCCTCCTCAAAGGGACTGCACACCGGGTGCCGATTGACATCGGCGGCCGCCAGCTCCTCGGCGGTGTCAGTGCTCGAAGCGTGCGGCAGGCAGGCGGATCTGCGGCTGGCCCTGTTGCGTCCGAGCAAGGAAGAAGACGAACCGAATCAGCGCGACGTGCCGGAGCCGGGGATCAGCGTGAATTCCGGCGCGCGGGTGGTGGCAGTGGCGGAGACCCGGACGGCGGTATATCTGCCCGTGCCGCAGCCCAGAATCGACGTGGTCGACGAGACCGGCGTGACGGTGGGCAGCACGCTGCTGCCCAGGCCGCCGTCGGCGTCCGGCGTGGTGTCGCGGCCCGGGAACCTGATCACCTGGTGGACCGGCGACACGGTGATGGTCTTCGATGCGGCGAACCTGACCTATCGCTACTCCATCGGCCCCGCCGGGCCTTCCGTTCCGGTGGGACCGGCGACGATGATGGCGGGCAAGTTGCTCGTCCCGGTCACCAACGGCATCGCGGTCTGCGATCCGGTCACCGGGGTCGACGAAGGCTTCCTGCCGGTGAGCCGGCAGCCGGGAAGCTCGGCGGTGATCCCCGCCGTTTCGGGTTCGCAGGTGCTCGAGCAGCGCGGCAACACTCTCGTTGCGTTGGGTTAACCACCGACGACGATGCGGGCCGGGACGGCCCGAGATGGGGCACCTCCCAGCCGCGAAGCGGCTAGGGGGCGAGTCGGACCAAAGAACCGAGTCAGGCGTCGAGGGCGAACGTCGGCAGTGCTTTGCCCGACTTCCAGTGTTTGAGCAGCGCCTGAGCCAAGTCGCGGTAAGCGGACGCGCCCTTGTTCTTGCGGGCGGCCATCACCGACGAGCCGGACGCGCTGGCTTCGGCGAATCGCACCGTGCGCGGGATGGGCGGCGCCAGCACCGCCAGGTCGTAGCGGTCGGCGACGTCGAGCAGCACGTCGCGGGTGTGGGTGGTACGCGGGTCGTACAGCGTCGGCAGCGCGCCCAGCAACCGCAGGCCCGGATTGGTGATCTGTTGGACGTCGGCGACCGTGCGCAGGAACTGTCCGACCCCGCGATGCGCCAGCGTTTCGCATTGCAACGGCACAATCACCTCGTCGGCGGCGGTGAGCCCATTGAGCGTCAGCACGCCCAGCGACGGCGGGCAGTCGATGACGACGACGTCGAACTTGTCGCCCAGTTTCTGCAGCGCGCGTTTGAGCGCGTACTCGCGGCCGGCCCGCATCAGCAACATCGCCTCGGCGCCGGCCAGGTCGATGTTGGCCGGCAGCAGCGTCATGCCCTCCGCGGTGTCCACCAGAGCGACGTTGGGCTCCACCTCGCCGAGCAGCACCTCATGCACCGACACCGCCAGCTTGTCCGGGTCCTGGCCCAGCGAGAAGGTCAGACAGCCCTGCGGGTCGAGGTCGACGAGCAGCACTCGTCGTCCCGCGTCGACCATCGCCGCGCCCAGCGAGGCCACTGTCGTCGTTTTGGCCACCCCGCCCTTCTGGTTGGCCACGGCCAGCACCCGAGTAGTCATAAACCGCCGCTCCTCCTCATCGCTTCGCTCTGCATCGTCGCCGACGGTGAACAATGCCGCCGCTCCTCCGCATCGCTTCGCTCTGCATCGTCGCCGACGGTGAACAATGCCCATCCTGGCACCAACAGCATGGTGCCCGCGCGCGGATGGCGCTGCGTGTCAGGCAGAATCGGTCACCATGGGCGTCGAGAGCCACCGACTGGTGTTGCTGCGTCACGGGGAAACCGAGTGGTCCAAGTCCGGCCAGCACACCGGATGCACCGACCTCGACCTCACCGACAACGGACGTGCGCAGGCCGCTGCGGTCCGCCCGGCACTGGCCGACCTGCACCTCGACAACCCGAAGGTGATCAGCAGCCCGCGTCGGCGCGCGGTGGAGACCGCCGAACTCGCCGGCCTGACCGTCGACGAGAAGTCCGAGCTGCTCGCCGAATGGGATTACGGCTCCTACGAGGGTGTGACGACCGCGCAGATTCACCAATCCCGGCCCGACTGGTCGATCTGGACCGACGGTTGCCCGGACGGTGAAACCGTTGCGCAAGTCAGCGACCGCGCGGACCGCGCCGTTGCGCTGGCACTGGAATACATGGCATCGCGTGACGTGGTGTTCGTGGGTCATGGCCACTTCTCCCGTTCGGTGATCACCCGCTGGGTGCAATTGCCGCTGGTGGAAGGCAGCCGCTTCGGCATGCCCCCCGCGTCCGTCGCGCTCGGCGGCTTCGAACACGGGATCCGCCAGCTCGGCGCGCTGGGCATTCCGCATCCGAATGACGGCTGAGCCGCCGTTCGTGCTGTGCGGGCCGGCCGGCGTCCTGATCGCCGACGGCACGCAAGCCTGCTATCACGACGTGACCGGAGCACTATCGGCGTTGCGTTCAGGCGCAACACCGATAGTGCTGGGGGCGTTGCCTTTTGATGTTGACGGGCCGGCCGCGTTGATGGCGCCGAGCTCCGTGCGTCGCACGGCCGAGCTGCCCGACTGGCCGACCGGCCCGCTGCCGGCCGTCCGTGTGGCCGGGGCAGTGCCCTCGCCCGAAGAACACCGCGCACGGGTTCGTCGGGCCTGCGATCAGCTGACCGCGGCGGGCAGCCCGCTGCAGAAGGTGGTGCTGGCCCGCGCGTTGCGGCTGGCCGCCGATGCTCCGCTGGACGCCCGTGTCGTCTTGCGCCGGCTGGTCGCCAACGACCCCACCGCTTACGGCTATCTGGTCGACCTGTCAGCGGCGGGCGGCCGGTATTCGGGCATGGCCCTGGTCGGGGCCAGCCCGGAGTTGCTCGTCGCGCGCGCCGGCGACCGGGTGACCTGCCAGCCCTTCGCCGGCTCCGCGCCGCGTGCCGCCGACTCCGAGGCCGATGCCGCCGCAGGGGCCGCGCTCGCCGATTCAGCAAAGGACCGCCACGAGCACCAACTGGTCATCGACGCCATGGCCGAGGCTCTGCGTCCGCTGTGCAGCGAGTTGACGATCGCCGCCGCGCCCAAGCTGAGCCGCACCACCGCGCTGTGGCATCTCAGCACACCGATCACCGGGCGACTGCGCGACATATCCACCACCGCAATCGATTTGACGCTGGCCCTGCATCCCACGCCGGCGGTCGGCGGGGTGCCCGCCGACGCCGCCGCCAAACTCATCAACACGCTCGAAGGCGATCGCGGCTTCTACGCCGGCGCAGTCGGCTGGTGCGACGCGCAGGGTGACGGGCGGTGGGTGGTGTCCATTCGCGGCGCACAGCTGGGGGCCGACCGTCGCACCGCGCTGGCCCACGCCGGCGGCGGCATCGTCGCCGAATCCGACCCTGATGCCGAAGTTGCCGAAACCACAACGAAATTCGTCACGATTTTGAGCGCACTGGGAGTTGCGCCGTGACTACCCATCGCCGCCGGAAACCCAGCGCAGCGCCGCCGGGCTGAACAGCAACGCCAACCCGGTCAGCGCGACGACGCCCACCGGGATCCCGATCAGCATCCGATGAGAACCCACGGCCAGGTACCAGGCCACCGGCAGCAGCAACAACTCGGCGAACACCGCCAGCCCGCGACCCCAGCGCCTGCCGACCAGCAGTGCCCAGCCGGCAGCCAGGACTGCTCCCCCCGCCAGGGTGAACCACACCGCGGTACCGAATCCGTTGGCCACCCGCTGATCGGCGCCGTCAAAAGCCCTCAATAGCAGGACCGCGGCCACTACCAATCCCGTTGCGCCCTGCACAGCAACGATGAGTCCCGCGCCACGCACACTGGCCGGGGGACGCGCAGTCACCACCCCAGCCTAGCCATGACGCTCCCGTAGGCTTTGGCGTCATGCGCGCCGTCCTGATCGTCAACCCCACAGCAACCTCGACCACCACGGCGGGGCGCGACCTGCTGGCGCACGCGCTCAAAAGCCGCCTGGAGTTGACCGTCGAGCACACCCGGCACCGCGGCCACGCCGGCGAGATCGCGCAGGCCGCCGTCCAGGACGGGGTTGATCTCGTCGTCGTGCACGGTGGCGACGGAACGGTCAGCAACGTCGTCAACGGCCTGCTCGGCCGCCCCGGTCAACGGCCCACCGGGCATGTTCCGGCCCTGGCCATAGTGCCGGGCGGCTCGGCAAACGTGACGGCCCGATCGCTCGGCATCCCGCCGGGCCCGATCGACGCCACCAACCAGCTGATCTGGCTGCTCGACAGGTACGGCCAGCTAAAGCAGTGGCGCCGGATCGGGCTGATCGACTGCGGCGAGCATTGGGCAGTGTTCAATGCCGGAATGGGCGTTGACGCCGAAGCGGTCGCCAGGGTGGAAGCCAAGCGGGAGAAGGGCGTCAAGGTCACGCCGACCCGCTACATCACTGCGGCGGTGCGCGCCACGGTGGCCTACTCCCGCAAGCCACCGCGGCTGACGGTGGAGCTGCCCGGACGCGAGCCGATCTCGGGGGTCTACTTCGTCTTCGTGTCCAACTCCAGCCCGTGGACCTTCGCCGACGACCGGCCGATGTGCACCAACCCCGGCACCAGCTTCGAGTCCGGGCTGGGGGTGTTCGGCGTCACCCGCTTAAAGGTGCTGCCGAGCCTGCGATTGGCCGCACAGATGTTCTCCAAGCAACCCAAGATCGAGGGCGAGCAGGTCGTCCGCGACGACGACGCGGCCTGCGTGCGGGTCACTTGCGCCGATCCGCCGATGGCCAGCCAATTCGACGGTGACTATCTCGGTGTGCGCGAGCAGATGACGTTCCGCGCGGTTCCCGACGCCCTGGACGTCGTCGCTCCGCCCGCCAAAAAATTGCTTTGACCTGCAATAACCGCCCCAATGTGGCTAAAGTACTGGCATGGTACGCGGGGAGTGCAGTACAACCGATTAAGGGATTTGGTAACAGATCTCTGAAGTGAGATTGCCCACGGACCAACGAGCACCCTTGACATCTGTTGAGCCTGTGAAACGATCGAGTGACCGCATGCAACGGTACGGAAACATTTCTTGTGCCTGCGTTAACAGCCGAAGAAAATCATTCGTGCGCACTGCTGCGCACTCAGTGAGGAGTAACGACGTATGGATTGGCGCCA
>DASQRI010000605.1:0-2655 GCA_035642975.1 Mycobacterium sp. | reverse complement strand
AGGTGCGCTTCGACACGTGGGCGTGTTCGATCAGCCGCTCCACCCCGGTGGCGTGGATCCCCTCGCGGTGAAACAGGGTTGTTGCGGCGGTGAGGATCCGCTCACGCGCTCCGCGACCGCCGCGACCAGCCGGCCGGGCCGTGGCCGCCCGTGTTTGACTCACGGCATCAAGCATACCGAATGGTCTACATTGCGCTCCGCGGCCACGACGGCAGAGCCATGAGATGGACGCCTGAACGGCCGGCCCGGAGTGCTACCGACGGGGTCAGTGGGGGAGGCGTCAGTGGTGTCGATGGCCTGCTCGGTGGACATCTCACCGACGTGGCGGATGCGACGCAGGCACTCTTGGACGAGCTCATTCCTCCCGGGAATTGTTGGTAGAAACTGTGTTTCAACACATGAGCGTGTTCGGTCAACCGCTCCACAATGGAGGGAGCGGAATCGGTCGCTGTGAAACAAGATTATCGCGGCGGTCTGGGATCCGAGCGCGTGCTAAGCGCCGGCTGCGACGGGTCGGCTAGGCCGTGGCCATCGGCGGTTCCCCGGCTTCGATAAAGCACACCGTTTGGTATACAACACGTCAAAAGCGTTGTAATCTAGGACTCTGAACCAGAGCGTTCGGTGTATATGGCCCCCGTTGGGAGGCACAGCATGGCAGTCGCCCCCACACGTGGCCAATGGGTGGCGCAGCCATGACGGTGTTTCTCGATACCAGCACTCTCCCGGCGCGCGACCGGGCCGACGCCGTTCGTGACATGATCGCGCAGACCTTCGTCCATGTGGAGATCAACTTCGCCACCGACGGCGGTCCCGTGGCGGCGGTCGGCGCGATCACCGATTTCGGGCAGCTGACCATCTTCTCGGGGCGGTCCAATTATTTTTCCGCCGAGCGAACCCCGCAACTGGCGCGTGACGATCTGAAGCCCAGTATCTTTCTCGGGCTTCAGTTGGCGGGCGAAAGCCTGGTCGCTCAGGGCGGCCGCCAGGCAGTCGTACGGCCGGGCGAATTGGTTATCTACGATTCCACGCGGCCCTTCCTGCTGACGTTTCCGGACGGCAACCGTCAGCATTTCTTCCGGATACCGCTGGACCGGTTGGCGCTGCCCCACGACGCGATTCGGCGGGTCTCGGCGCTGACCTTGAGCCCGGGTCATCCGGTGACCGACGTAGCCGTCACCTACTTCCGCCAGCTCGGTTCGCGTCCCGACCTGTTCACGGTTCCGGGCGCGGAGGCGTTGAGCGAACCGAGCATCGAACTCGTGCGGGCAGTCATCGCCACCCACCTTGACGCCGCCGAACTCGGCAAGGATCCGCTGAAAGCAACACTGCGGCTTCGAATCCTGGAGTACGCCCGCGCGCATCTGCACGACCCGCAGCTCGGGGCGGGCCAAGTCGCCGCCGCGCATCATATTTCCGAGCGTCACCTCTACAACATTCTCGGCGCCAGCGGAATCACCCTGGCCGACTGGATCCGAAAACAACGCCTAGAACGCTGCCGTAACGACATCGCGGCGTCGGCCTTTCACGCCACCCCGATCGCATCGATCGCACGGGGATGGGGATTCACCGATCATTCAAGCTTTACCCGCATGTTCAAAAACGCCTACGGCATGTCACCACGGGAATGGCGCCACCACGCCAACACTCAGCGATCCGAGCCCACACCCGAGTCCATTAATCAGTAGTGCTCATCGTCTGCACAACACTGTGAAGGGGCCGCACAGTCGGTTGATCCCAGCGCCGGGAACTGTCGTAATCAGACATTGAAAGGGTCACCGATGCAGCGGGTTTCGATCGGGCGCTGGGCGCAGCGCCATTGGACGGTTCTCTTCGCCGTCCTCGCCATCGCGGTCGCCGGACCGACGGTGTACCAACTCAACGGCATTTTCGGTTCCCAGGATGTCGCATCGACCCCCAGCTGATCGTGCGGTCGTTCATGACACCGTCGATCGCCGCCCTACTCGGACGGTGGTTTTGGTGGCCAGTGCACGTGCGCACCCGGCCGGCACGATCAGTCACAACCACTGACCAGCAACACCTTTCGCCAAGCAGCTCACTAACCAACGACCTCAGCACCAGCCGCGTGGTCTCGTCAGTCACCGAGTAGTGCTCATCGCTTGCACAACACTGTGTAGGGGCCGCACGGTCAGTTGATCTGAGCGCCGGTAACCGTCGCACCGTCGTAGCGTCGAACGCGACGACACAAATTGCAGTGATGAGTTCTCGGACGGCCATCAGCCGAGCTTGTGAATCACTTCGGCCGCGCTGTCCCCGAGAAAGGCACGAAACCATGAACGAGACGACAGATCTGTTTCTGATTACCGGCGCTACCGGCAAGACCGGAGTTCCGACTGTAGAGCTATTGCGCCAGCGTGGGTTTCGCGTCCGCGCCCTCGTGCACACCCTTGATGAACGCGCGACGAAGTTGCACGAGCTGGGCGCCGAAGTAGTACAAGGTGATCTGCTCGACTTCGACGCAGTGAGCTCGGTAATGGCGGGAGTAGCCGCGGCGTACTTTTGCTATCCGATCGACCCGCCCACGCTGCTCGAGGCCACCGCGATCTTCGCGCAGGCCGCGACCGAGGCCGGTGTCGGCGCGGTAGTGAACATGTCGCAGAGTGATGTGTTTGCCGGGACTAACAACCTCGTCGACGC
>DASQRI010000604.1:0-2916 GCA_035642975.1 Mycobacterium sp. | reverse complement strand
GTGCTGCGCGGTGTGCGATCGGGTGCCTACGTGCGACGGGCCGGCGACGACGTGCAGCCCGGCGACGTCGCGGTGCGCGCCGGAACGATCGTCGGCGCGGCCCAGGTCGGACTGTTGGCCGCGGTGGGCCGCGACCGGGTGCTGGTTCATCCGCGGCCGCGGCTGTCGGTGTTGGCGGTGGGCGGCGAGCTGGTCGACGTTTCGCGCACTCCGGGCAATGGACAGGTCTACGACGTCAACTCCTACGCTTTGGCGGCCGCCGGCCGTGATGCGGGCGCCGAGGTGAACCGTGTCGGGATCGTCAGCAACGACCCGAAGGAGCTCGGCGAAGTCGTCGAGGGACAGATCAGCCGCGCCGAGATCGTGGTGATCGCCGGCGCGGTGGGTGGCACGGCGGCCGAGGCGGTGCGCTCGGTGCTCTCCGAGCTCGGCGAGATGGAAGTCACCCGGGTCGCGATGCACCCGGGCTCGGTCCAGGGCTTCGGGCAGTTGGGCCGTGACGGCGTGCCGACGTTTCTGTTGCCGGCGAACCCGGTCAGCGCGTTGGTGGTCTTCGAGGTGATGGTCCGCCCGCTGATCCGGTTATCGCTGGGGAAGCGGCAGCCGATGCGCCGGGTCGTGCAGGCCCGCACGTTGTCGCCGATCACCTCGGTCGCCGGGCGAAAAGGCTTTCTCCGCGGACAACTGATGCGCGATCAGGAAACCGGCGACTACCTGGTGCAGGCGCTGGGTGGCGCCCCCGGCGCCTCTTCGCACCTGCTCGCGACGTTGGCCGAGGCAAACTGTCTGGTGGTGGTTCCCCGTGAGGCTGAGCAGATCCGCACCGGCGAGATCGTCGACGTCGCGTTTCTGGCTCAGCGTGGCTGAGCGACACGGTGGCTGCCGCTCGTGAACGTGTGGCGTTCCAGCTCCCAGCATCCCGGCTGGCCGATCGCCGCGGGACCGCTGCGGGTCGCCGCCGGGGTGATCCGGCTACGCCCGGTGCGCCTGCGCGACGCCTCTCAGTGGAGCCGCATCCGGCTGGCCGACCGGGCCTATTTGGAGCCTTGGGAGCCGAGCACTGAAGCCGATTGGACTGCGCGGCATGGGATCTCGTCGTGGCCGGCGGTGTGTTCGAGCTTGCGGTCAGAAGCCCGCAAGGGGCGCATGCTGCCGTATACGATCGAACTGGACGGCGCGTTCTGCGGACAGCTGACGATCGGCAACGTCACGCACGGCGCACTGCGGTCGGCCTGGATCGGCTACTGGGTGTCCAGCTCGGTCACGGGTCGCGGGGTGGCCACCGGTGCGTTGGCGCTGGGCCTGGATCATTGCTTCGGCCCGGTCATGTTGCACCGCGTGGAGGCCACCGTGCGACCGGAGAATGCCGCGAGCCGGGCGGTGCTGGCAAAGGTCGGGTTTCGCGAAGAGGGGCTGCTCCGCCGCTATCTGCAAGTCGACGGGGGCTGGCGGGATCATCTGCTGGTGGGTCTGACCGCCGACGAGGTTTACGGGTCGGTGGCGTCGGCTCTGGTCCGCGACGGGCATGCCGGCTGGGTATAGGCCGCTCGTCGCGCGGCGTGTCGTGTTACAAACGTGACACTTGTGACTAATGATGCTTGTCAGTGGGAAATTACAGGTGTGTAATTGCCCTTGGCGCGCCTCACCGGTTGCGCCGGCGACCGGCCTAGCCTGGCGGGGAAAGGAGCGGGTCACCATGCCAAGCATCCCGCAGTCACTGTTGTGGATATCGCTCGTGGTGCTCTGGCTGTTCGTGCTGGTGCCGATGCTGGTCAGCAAGCGCGACGCGGTCCGGCGTACCAGCGATGTGGCGCTGGCGACCCGCGTGCTCAACAGCGGGGCGGCCGCTCGGCTGCTCAAGCGCGGGGGACCGGCGGCCGGGCATCGCAGTGATCCCGACTGGCAGCCCGAGGACGACGAATACGACAACCTGGACTCCGACGATGCCGATGCCGACGACGTCGACTCGGATGACGTCGAAAAGGCCCCGCCATCGCACGTCGTCGTCACGGTTGCGGCCGCGGTGTCGGTCGAGGAGACCGCCCCTGACTATCAAGACGTCGAAGCGGCGACGGAACCAGCACCGTCAGCCGACGACGAGGACACCCAGGCGACCTTGATCGTCGACGACGCCGACGATGAAGACGCCTTCGATGACGACGGCGCCGATGAATACGAGTACATCGACGACACCTCGGGGATACCGGTCGCCGAGGAGCTGCCGACGGCGGCCACGCGGGCGTCTTCGCGACGGCATCGATACGACCCGGACGCTGCCGCTGCGGCCATCGCCCGCAAATACGAATCCCGCAAGCGGGTGCTGATGGTGATGGCCCTGACGTTGGTCGGGTCAGCGGCCACGGCCTTCCTGCTCACCCCGGCGGCCTGGTGGTTCTGTGGCTTCAGCTCCGTGGTGACCGTGATCTACCTGGGATATCTACGCCGGCAGACCCGGATCGAGGAGCGAGTGCGGCGCCGCCGGATGCAACGGATGGCGCGGTCGCAACTGGGTGTGGAGAACGCCTACGATCGCGAATTCGACGTGGTCCCGTCCCGATTGCGCCGCCCGGGAGCGGTGGTCCTGGAGATCGACGACGAGGATCCGATTTTCGAGCATCTCGACTATGCGCCGTATGCGCGCGATTACGGCTGGCACCGGGACTTGCCGCGAGCCGCCGGGCAGTAACGGTTCGGCGACCTGGACCGCGACTGGTAGCCTGCTAGCGATCAGGGGCTATGGCGCAGTTGGTAGCGCGACTCGTTCGCATCGAGTAGGTCAGGGGTTCGAATCCCCTTAGCTCCACCCCTGCGATGTCTCGGGACATCGTGCACATGTGTCTTGGGACATCGTTCACGGTTTGGTTTGTGGTTGGTAGTCCTTGGTCGGGTCGAGTCGAAGCTCTCGCAGTAATTGCC
>DASQRI010000603.1:0-4251 GCA_035642975.1 Mycobacterium sp. | reverse complement strand
GGCCCACAACGCAGCCGGGGTCCAGCCCGACGTCGCCCAGGTACCCGACGATCCGCAGCGCATCGTCGTGCTGTCCGGTGACCAGCTCGACGCCCTGTGCGCGCTGGGCCTGCAGTCGCGGATCGTCGCGGCCGCGCTGCCCGACGGCTCCTCGGATCAGCCGTCCTACTTGGGCACGGTCGTGCATCAGCTGCCCGGCGCGGGCAGCCGCAGCAGCCCCGACCTCGGCGCGATCAGGGCGGCCAAGCCGGACCTGATTCTCGGCTCCCAAGCGTTGACGCCGAAGTTGTATTCCGCGTTGGCGGCTATCGCGCCGACGGTGTTCACCGGGCCACCGGGTGCAGCCTGGGCGGACAACCTGCGCGGGGTGGGCGCGGCCACCGCGCGGTCCGGAGCCGCAGACGGCGTGGTCGACGCCTTCACCACCAAAGCTCACGACGACGGCGCCGCGCACGACGCCGCTCACTACCAGGTGTCGATCGTGCAGTTCACCGAGAACACCATCCGGGTGTACGGCGCCGCCAACTTCCCGGCCAGCGTGCTGGCCATGGTGGGCGTCGATCGCCCTGCGTCGCAACGGTTTACCGACAAGCCCTACATCGAGATGGGCAGCACCGATGCCGACCTGGCGAACGACCCGAACTTCGGCGCGGCCGACGCCGACCTGGTGTACGTGTCCTTCGACTCGCCGGCCGCCAAGGACCGCGCCCGCACACTGTTCGACAGTGACCCGTGGCGCAAGCTGTCGGCCAACCACGACAATCGGGTCTTCGTGGTCAACAACGAAATATGGCAGACCGGCGAAGGCGTCGTCGCCGCCCGCGGCATCATCGACGACCTGCGCTTTATCAACGCCCCGATCAACTAATGAGGATTTGTGACGTCGGACGCATCCCGGAGTTACATAGCCTATCTATGCTAATGTTGATTGCCTGCAATAGAATTCGAGTTTGATTCAATACTGAAACTTGCGCACTCAAGAGGATTGCCAATGAGCACTGTTTCCGCCTACGCCGCTACCTCGGCCACTGAGCCGCTGACCAAGACGACGATCGACCGCCGCGACCCCGGCCCGCACGACGTGGCCATCGAGATCAAGTTCGCCGGTATCTGCCACTCCGATATCCACACCGTCAAAGCCGAGTGGGGCCTGCCCAATTACCCGGTGGTGCCTGGCCACGAAATCGCCGGCGTGGTGACCGCCGTCGGCTCCGCGGTCACCGGGCACAAGGTGGGCGACCACGTTGGCGTGGGCTGCATGGTGAACTCCTGCGGCAAATGCAGCAGCTGTCTGGCCGGGCTCGAGCAATATTGCAAACCCGGCGCGACATTCACCTACAACTCCATCGACAAAGACGGCACGCCAACCCAGGGCGGCTACAGCCAAGCGGTCGTGGTCAACGAGAACTTCGTCGTGCACATCCCCGACGAGATCCCACTGGACTCCGCCGCACCGCTGTTGTGCGCGGGTATCACGCTCTTCTCGCCGCTGCGGCACTGGAACGCCGGACCGGGCACCCGGCTGGCGATCATCGGCTTGGGCGGGCTGGGCCACGTGGGCGTCAAGCTCGGCGCCGCAATGGGCGCCGACGTCACGGTGCTCTCGCAATCGCTGAAGAAGATGGAAGACGGTCTGCGCCTGGGCGCCAGCCACTACTACGCCACTGCCGACCGCGACACCTTCCGCAACCTGCGCAGCAATTTCGACCTCATTCTGAACACCGTGTCAGCGAACATGAACCTCGGCGACTACCTGAACCTGCTTGACGTCGACGGCACGCTCGTCGAGTTGGGTATCCCCGAGCACCCGATGGAGGTGCCGGCGTTCCCGCTGGCGCTGGGGCGGCGCAGCCTGTCGGGGTCCAACATCGGCGGCATCGCCGAAACCCAGGAGATGCTGAACTTTTGCGCCGAGCACAACGTGAGGCCCGAAATCGAAGTAATTGAAGCGGATTACGTCAACGAAGCCTATGAGCGTGTGCTGGCCAGCGACGTGCGCTACCGCTTCGTGATCGACATCTCAACTCTGTGAGCTAGCCCCCCGGCCAGACGCCTACTCGCTGTCGGAGTGGATGTCAATACCGGCCAGCGGCCAACCCGCGGCGGCCAACCTGGCGGCCACCCGCGCGATGTTCTCCGGGCCGGCGTCGTAGTTGGTCATATCGGAGATGAAATCGGCGAGGACATCACGGCCGAGCCCAGCGGCCGACAGATCTTCCTCGTCGATGGCGTCGACCACTTCGGTGATCTCGTCCTCACTCAGCGGTGTACTGCGCAGCAGCGCAAGCAGTGGCACGCGATCGGGACCCGGAACGCCTTCTGGGTAGCCGACCTGCAACCACTGGATCACTGACCGGAAAAAAGCAGCCGTTGAAGATGCCGCAGAAGATGGGGTTATCGCCACGCCACCAGTCTCACGGCTGGGCCATCAGGGGCGCTACTTTCGCACCCGAGTAATCGCACAATTCACGCGCCGTTTACGGAACATATGTCCGCGGCCCGGCAGCTGCCGTGGCTGACCTGCGGGTTTTGGTAGCCCTGAAACGGTGAGCCGGGCCCGAGCTGCGCCCGTCGATGGTGCCCGGCGCACAAGGAGTTCATGCGCACTCAGCGACAGGCTTGAGTAATTCGGGTTTCGGTGAGCAGCGCGACATTCCGTTGAAGGCGTCGCGAATGGCGCGACGTGAGAGGCAATACGAGCGCGCTCAGCACGGCCAGCACCACATAGAACAGCCGCTCGTTGGCGAAATTCGTTACTGCCGCCGCGACACTCAGCGCGAAGAGGATCCCAAACGTGACCCAGATCCATATCTCTGCGCGTTTGAGTTGGTCGGCAGTCTTGTTGCGCAGAAATGCCCTGCCGAGCCGAATCGCGGACGCCCGCACCTCGGGATCGGCGGGCGCCGTGCCACGCGACACGGCATCGATCGCCTGGGTGCGTTCCGGCTGACTCAGCCCGGCGAGCGCCGCCAAGCCTCCGCGGTGCACACCCTGGGTCGTGGCAGTGAGAAATCCCGCAAAGGCGGCACCAAAGAAGATTGCGGACAGGATGGTGCTTTCGCTCTCTGCCCGCGACTGGAGGCTGGTGAGCCCACCCCACAGCACGGCGAACCACACCGCCCACACCGCGAATCGCAGCCACGCGGGTTGCAGTATCAGCCGAAGTTGCATGACTGATCAGTATCCATTAGCCACAACGGGTATGCCGGCAGCGACAGATCTCGATTTGGTCGCTGTCGTCGGACCGCCGGTCCCAACGGCGCTGCCTCAACCACGACGAGAGGAAGCAGATGTTTCGCGTATTAGTGATCGGATAGGCGCCTGACGCTGTCGATTTCACCGTCCGCTCATGCCGTCAGGCTTGGACGAGGCGCGCGTGGCCGAAGGCATCAAGAGGGACGTGCAGCTCATGCATGATCGGGGTTGGGAAGCCGAGCATCTGCCAATCCGATCGGACGGAAGCCTGCGCGACGACATTTTGAACTGACTCGCGAACAAGACTTTTGAATGCATCGTGATCGGCGCAGGCGTCCGCATGACCACCAAGCATGTGCCTGACTTCGAGCAGGTTATCGACGCTGTCCGGCACGGGGCCCCGCAAACGCCGATCGCCTTCAACGCGAGCCCAGACAGTAGCGGCGACGCGGCTGCGCGGTGGCTCTAGAAGTTCCGCGTCGCGGGGAACCGACTCCCCCTAAACCACGCCAGAACCGTTATCGACACGCCCCCGCATCTCCGGAGGCGGGTCGATTCTTAATGGTCGCCACAGGCTGTCCGCGGACTAAATGAGGTAGTGGATTACTCACGTCGCACTCGGGGATCGTTGAAACGATCGACCTTGGCCGCGGACCCAACGGCCGCACCTGTTAGAAGAGCCCCTCAGATGCTCCGATGGGTCGGATCATTCCGCAAGCATCGACCAGGGAAGGAAACGGTAATGGCTCAAATCCGGTCCCGGCGATGGCGATATCAAAATCCTCTCGGCGGCGCAGGCTGACGTATTTGGAGATCGGATCTTCGGGATGTATTACTGGTCGGCGGGCTCGGGCCAGACATCTTTGGTCTCTCCTCTGTAAAAGACTGGAGGCAAAATGCAGCAATTCTTCACCGGGGTACCCAAGTACGTCTGGGACGACGGCGTAACGTTTAATTTCCAGATAACCGGCTTTTCCCCGGCCCTCGGCTTTTTCCACCGGCCCATCAACGTTTCAGCTTTCGCGACGGAACAAGGGGCCCCGATCGCTCCGGTTA
>DASQRI010000602.1:0-5092 GCA_035642975.1 Mycobacterium sp. | reverse complement strand
CGGCACCGCCGCCGAGGTCGCCGGAGTGGTCAGCTTCCTGGCGTCCGAGGATGCCGGCTACATCTCCGGTGCCGTGATCCCGGTCGACGGCGGCATGGGCATGGGCCACTAGAAAGGAAACCAGAACATGGCAGGTCTGCTCGAAGGTAAACGGATCCTGGTCAGCGGGATCATCACTGACGCGTCGATCGCGTTTCACATCGCACGGGTAGCGCAGGAACAGGGCGCCGAGCTGGTGCTGACCGGCTTCGACCGGCTGCGGCTGATTCAACGCATCGCCGACCGGCTGCCGGAGAAGGCCCCGTTGCTCGAACTCGACGTGCAGAACGAAGAGCACCTGGACACGTTGGCCAAGCGCGTGACGGCCGAGATCGGCGAAGGCAACAAGCTTGACGGCGTCGTGCACTCGATCGGCTTCATGCCGCAAACCGGGATGGGCATCAACCCGTTCTTCGACGCGCCCTACGAAGATGTCTCCAAAGGTATTCACATTTCGGCGTTCTCGTATGCCTCGCTGGCCAAAGCGCTGCTGCCGATCATCAACCCCGGCGGCTCCATCGTCGGGATGGACTTCGATCCGACCCGGGCGATGCCGGCTTACAACTGGATGACGGTGGCCAAGAGTGCGCTGGAGTCGGTCAACCGATTCGTGGCGCGCGAGGCCGGCAAGTATGGCGTCCGTTCCAATCTGGTTGCCGCGGGGCCGATCCGGACGCTCGCGATGAGCGCGATCGTCGGCGGTGCGCTCGGTGACGAGGCCGGTGACCAGATGCAGCTGCTCGAAGAGGGCTGGGATCAACGGGCGCCCATCGGCTGGAACATGAAAGACCCCACGCCGGTCGCCAAGACGGTGTGCGCGCTGCTCTCCGAGTGGTTGCCGGCCACCACCGGAACCATCATCTACGCCGACGGCGGCGCCAGCACGCAGTTGCTTTAAGAAGCAATGGATTTCGATGCGGTTCTGTTGCTGTCCTTCGGCGGGCCGGAAGGGCCGGAGCAGGTACGGCCCTTCCTGGAGAATGTCACCCGCGGCCGTAATGTGCCGCCGGAACGACTCGATGAGGTAGCACAGCACTACCTGCACTTCGGCGGCGTGTCGCCGATCAACCAGATCAACCGCGCGCTGATCGCCCAGCTGCACGCAGAACTTGCCGAGCGTGGTGCGGACCTACCGGTCTATTTCGGCAACCGCAATTGGGAACCCTACGTCGAAGACGCGGTCACCACCATGCGGAACAACGGTATTCGGCGTGCGGCGGTATTCACCACATCGGCGTGGAGCGGCTATTCCAGTTGCACCCAATACGTCGAGGACATCGCCCGGTCACGCGGGGTGGCCGGGCCGGATGCGCCCGAGTTGGTCAAGCTGCGGCCCTACTTCGACCACCCGCTGTTTGTGCAGATCTTCGCCGACAGCATCGGTGCGGCTTCCCGCGCTCTGCCCGCCGAGCTGTTGGCTGATGCGCGGCTGGTGTTCACCGCACACTCGATCCCGGTGGCCGCCGACCAGCGCTGCGGTCCACAGCTCTACAGTCGCCAAGTCGCTTACGCCGCAAGGCTGGTCGCGACAGCGGCCGGATACCCCGATCACGACGTGGCCTGGCAGTCCCGATCGGGGTCACCGCAGGTTCCGTGGTTGCAGCCCGATGTCGGCGACCACCTTGCGGCGTTGGCCGCGACAGGGACCAAGGCCGTGATCATCTGCCCGATCGGGTTTGTCGCCGACCACATCGAGGTGGTGTGGGATCTCGACGAGGAGTTGCGAGCCCAGGCCGAGGCGGCAGGGGTGGTGTTGGCGCGGGCGTCGACGCCGAATGCGGACCCGCGGTTCGCCCGGCTGGCGGTGGACCTCATCGACGAACTCCGTTGCGGCCGTGCGCCCGCGAGGGTGAACGGGCCGGACCCGGTGTCCGGTTGCGCGGCCAGCATCAACGGCGAGCCGTGCCGTCCGCCGCACTGCGCGACGGAGTGCGTCGACTAATCACCCGGTCAGGACTGCCACGCGGCCTGCAGAATCGCGCTGAGCGCAGCCATTCTCGCCGATCGCACCACCGCGGCCAGCAATCTTAGCGCGTTAGTGGCGATCTGGGCTTCGGACAATGACTGCGTCCCGATCCGGCTCAGCCCCGCGCTGACCGTGATGATCGCGTCGACATGCGCGGCGTTTTCCAGCACGCGCAGGGCGCGAGACGGGGCAGGCTCGGGAACTTGGTGATGCTGTGCGGATTCCAGCAACTGCTCCACCAGGCCACGCGGGTCGTCGACGTCGACTCCGGTGGACCCCAGACCGATGACGGAAAGGGCGTCGGCGGCGGACCGCACCGCCAGCCGCAACGCGTATTCGGCTTCGCCCAATTCGGTGCGGTCGACGACCGGTGCGCGCGGCAGCGAGTACACGGTCCAGGACAGCGCACATAATTCGGGCACGGCGACGTCGTCGTCGGATTCGTCATACCCGAATTCGGGCACCAGCCCGATGGCCACGCTTGGATCTTCGGGATGGGTGACGATCACCGCTTCTCCTGCGGTCACGGCGTCGCGCTCGAACTGAGTGCCCGCGGCCAGACCGCGGACATCGCCGGGGACCGGCAGCATCACCTTGATCGACGGCGCGCCTGCCGCCGCCCGGCCGGCCGCGGTGCGCAGCGTCTGCAGCAGCGACACCGCGCCCGCGTCATTCACGTCCGGCCACGGCAATCCGGTGTGACCTGCCGCGACGGCGTCATATGCGGTAACTGATTGCGTTGGCGCCCAACAAGATAACGCGTCCAAGACATCGTCGGGCGCGGCCTTGCCTGCAAGCCAGGCGTTGGCCCAGACCGAGAGCGTCGCGCTGGGGCACCACATGTTTTCGCAGTCTAGTTGTTCATCGTGGACGCGGCCGATCACGCGTTATCCTGGCGATATGCCCGCGCCCGTGATCTGGCTGATCGTCGCGTTGGGGCTGGCCGGCGCAGAAGCGCTGACCGGCGACATGTTTCTGCTCATGCTGGGCGGCGGTGCGTTGGCCGCAGCGGGTTCCAGCTGGCTGTTGGACCTGCCAATCTGGGCCGATGGCGCGGTTTTCCTGGTGGTTTCCGTGCTACTGCTCGCGCTGGTCCGGCCCGCGCTGCGGCGCCGTTTGACCCCCGCGAAGAGCCTGCCGACGGGTGTGAAGGCGCTGGAGGGCAAAAGCGCGCTGGTGCTCGATCGCGTGGCCCGTCACGAGGGCCAGGTGAAATTGGACGGTCAGGTGTGGACCGCGAGACCATTGAACGACGGCGATGAGTTCGAACCCGGCGAACTAGTGACCGTCATGCATATCGATGGGGCCACTGCGGTGGTCTGGAAAAATTTCTAACCCTCTGAAGCAACAGGAGAGATTCTCATGTCAGGTGCAGTTGCCGGGCTGTTTTTATTTGCTGTGTTGGTGATCTTCGCCGTCATCGTGGTGGCCAAGTCGGTGGCGCTGGTTCCGCAGGCCGAAGCGGCGGTGATCGAACGGCTGGGTCGCTACAGCCGCACGATCAGCGGGCAGCTGACCTTGCTGGTGCCGTTCATCGATCGGGTTCGCGCCCGGGTGGACCTGCGCGAACGGGTGGTGTCGTTCCCGCCGCAGCCGGTGATCACCGAGGACAACCTGACGCTGAACATCGACACCGTGGTGTACTTCCAGGTCACCAGCCCGCAGGCCGCGGTCTATGAGATCAGCAACTACATCGTCGGGGTCGAGCAGCTGACGACTACGACGCTGCGCAACGTGGTGGGCGGCATGACGCTGGAGCAGACCCTGACCTCCCGCGACAAGATCAACGGTCAGTTGCGCGGCGTGCTCGACGAGGCCACCGGCCGGTGGGGCCTGCGGGTAGCCCGGGTGGAGCTGCGCAGCATCGACCCGCCGCCGTCGATTCAGGCCTCGATGGAAAAGCAGATGAAGGCCGACCGGGAGAAGCGGGCGATGATCCTGACCGCCGAGGGGAACCGGCAGGCCGCGATTACAGAGGCCGAAGGTGCCAAGCAGGCCCAGATCCTGGCCGCGGAGGGTGCCAAGCAGGCCGCGATCCTGGCGGCCGAAGCCAACCGGCAATCCCAGATGCTGCGGGCCCAGGGTGAGCGGGCCGCGGCCTACTTCCAGGCGCAGGGCCAAGCCAAAGCGATCGAGAAGACGTTCGCCGCGATCAAGGCCGCCCGGCCCACCCCGGAGTTGCTCGCCTACCAGTACCTGCAGGTGCTGCCCCAGATGGCGCAGGGCGACGCCAACAAAGTGTGGGTGGTGCCCAGTGACTTCGGAACGGCGTTACAGGGGTTCGCCAAGTTGCTCGGCGCACCAGGCGATGACGGCGTCTTCCGGTATCAACCCTCGCCGGTTGACGATGACCAACCCAAGCCGGACAGCGACGATATGTCTGACTGGTTCTCCACCAAGACCGACCCGGCGATCGTCGAGGCGGTGGCCAAAGCAGAGGCGGACGCCCGCAAGCCGGTGGAGGGCATCCTGCCGCCACGGCACCAGCTGGAGCATTGATGTGAGCGCTCTGACTTCACCGAAAACCTATGTGGCGCTGGCTGCATTCCAGGCCGCCGACGCGGTAGCCTGCGCAATCCCGATTACGCCGATCGCTAAAATTCTTGATGCGCTTGGCATCCCGCAAGAAATTCGTTGGCTGCTGCCGGCTTCGAAGGCTGCCTCGGTGATCGGATTGCTCTCGGTCAGCCGGATTCCGGCGTTGGCGCGGCTGACGACGGCGATGTTGACGCTGTATTTCGTGCTCGCCGTCGGCGCGCATATCCGCGCCCGCGACCGAATCGTGAACGCGCTTCCGGCGTCTTCGTTTCTGGCCACCTATGCGGCGTTGACCCTGAAAGGACCGGACCGGGGTTAATCGCGGACAGCTCCATGTTGTCGGAGGTCGTCTCCAGCATCGCCGAAAGCGGTTGGACGATCTCGATCCGAGGCAAACATGAGGGCACTGGTGTCGTTGTTCGGAGTTCTGATGGTTATCGCGCTGATGATCAAACTCATCTGGTGGATCCTGCAGGCATTGGGTATGTCTCCTCCCGATGAATACTGCGCGCCGGTGGGCCGGCATCGGTCGGCGCCGCCGGCGGCATT
>DASQRI010000601.1:0-4143 GCA_035642975.1 Mycobacterium sp. | reverse complement strand
GGCTTCTGTCGCAATTGCGAGAAAGGACTGACGGCTTTCTGCCTCACCACCAATCCCGACCCGGACATGGCTGGGGCCGCTTACGGGTTCGCGGGTATGGGCCCGTACAACGGCGGGCAAGCCGAGTACTTGCGGGTGCCGTTCGGCGATTCGAACTGCCTGAAGCTGCCCGACGACGCTCAGGAGAAGGAAAATGACTACGTCATGCTGTCGGACATCTTCCCGACCGGTTGGCACTGCACCGAACTTGCCGGACTGCAACCCGGCGATGAGATCGTGGTTTATGGTGCGGGCCCGGTCGGTTTGATGGCCGCACATTCAGCGATGATCAAGGGCGCGGCGAACGTGATGATCGTCGATCGTCACCCCGACCGGCTCAAACTGGCCGAACAAATCGGCGTGATCGCGATCGACGATTCGCAGGGATCGGCCGTCGAGCAGATCCTCGAACAAACCAAAGGTGCTGGCGCCGACTGCGGTTGCGACTGCATCGGTTATCAGGCTCACGACCCGCAGGGTCACGAGGATCCCTCGATGGTGCTCAACGATCTCGTGCGGGCAGTGAAGTTCACCGGCGGAATCGGCGTGGTGGGCTTGTATCTGCCGCAGGATCCAGGCGCGCCGGACGAAGAACGGAAAAAGGGCAGGGTCACTTTCGAAATGGGCGAATTCTGGCTCAAAGGCCAACGGATGGCAACGGGTCAAGCCAACGTCAAGCACTACAACCGTGAGTTGCGTGATCTGATCCACGAAGGCAAGTCCAACCCGTCATGGATCATCTCTCATGAGCTGCCGTTGTCAGAGGCGCCGACCGCGTACGAGCATTTTGACGCCCGCGACGACGGTTGGACCAAGGTGGTGCTCAAGCCGCAGCTTGCGTCGGTGTGAAAGGAAGAATCCGATGTTGAACAGATTGCAGGGCAAGTTGATCGACGAGTCGGGCGCGAAATGACACTCAATCAGACATCGGTTTCTCTCGACGACGCACAGCGAGTGGTTGCTGCGGGCAGGGCCAAAGCCGACGAGATCGCTTCCCCGTCGAACATCGCGGTCGTCGACGTCGGCGGCACCCTGGTGACGCACATCCGGATGGACGGCGCCTGGATCGGCAGCGTCGATATCTCGATAAACAAGGCTTTCACTGCCCGTGCATTCGACATCGCGACCGCGGAGCTGGCGGCCGACGCCGCCCCAGGCGGCCAGTTCTATGGAATTCACGCCTCCAACGGGGGCAGGGTCATGATATTCGCGGGAGGAATCCCACTACAGCGGGCCGGCGAGATAGTAGGCGCCGTCGGCGTCAGCGGCGGCAGCGGCAAACAGGACCAGACTGTCGCCGAAGCCGCTGCCGATGCCCTTTGACAGTGCATCTGCACACCGCGGAGTGACGTACCGGGCCGGGTATGGGGTCCGCGTAGCGTTGTGCCGACTTGGCGTGTGGTCGTTGACGTGTGGGCCCGCGGCCATCTTCTGCACGTCGGCGACCCTAGACATAGTTCTCGTGCACGTAGCACCACCGCCACGTTTCTGCGGGCTGCAGGGATTGCACGATCGGATGGTCCGTGGCGGCGAAATGCGCGGCGGCATGCCGCATCGGTGATGAATCGCAGCAGCCCACGTGTCCACAGGTGAGGCATAGCCGCAGATGCACCCACTGCGTGCCGAGCCGCAGGCATTCTTGGCAGCCCTTGTGGGTACGTGGGCTTACGGGTCTAATGGCGATGACATCCGGATCCATGTGTGTCGCGGTCATGCACACGCCTCCTAAGGATGTTTTCTCAGAGTGATTTGTCGAGCAACTTCGCAGGGCCGCAACGGAATCGGCGCTGCTCGGGTCCTAACCGCCGGTAAGCCGGCGGACGAGGGCCTGGACGGCGGGGATGCGGGTCGACCCGCCGACCAGGATGACCTCGTCGATATCGTTCGCCGACAGCGGCAATGCCTCATTCCCCTCGGTTGTTGTCTTGGAGGAGTTGCAGGACTTGCTCGGCCACTCCTACGTCGGCGACGATGTCGAATTGTCTCGGCTCGAGCGTGGTGACGGTGGCGAAATCGCGCCGACCGCGGCGCATTGCGTACAAGAGCAGTCCGATCAGCGCTCCCAACGCGGCGCCGAAGAGCAGGCCGTAGAACGCCAGCACAAGACCGGCGATCAACGGCTGAATCCAGCTGAAGATGCCGAAGACCCAGCCGATCAGCGCTCCCACCAGACCACCTGAGGTTGCGCCGCGCAGCGCTGCCACACCGTAGTTCATCTGCCCGGTGACCCGCTCAATCAACTGCAAATCTCGGCCGACAATCGCCAGCCGGTTTACCGCGAACTGCCGATCGACGAGGTATTCCACCGTGCGTTCTGCGTCGGCATAATTATCGAAGGTGGCGACGGTCTGGCGGGCCGGCTGGTTCGGCCGGACTGCCGAGGTTACCGCGGCGGGATTTTGAGCCATCGCGATACCTACGCATTAACCGTTGCGCGCGGCGCGGAACCCGTTTGAACAGGCTGCTGCCCTTCATCGGAGCGGCCGAGCTGGACCTTGCGTGGCTTGCTCGCCTCCGAGACGGGGATTGTCAACGTCAGCACACCTCGGTCGCATGCGGCGCGGAGATTGTCGGAATCGAGATTCTCACCGAGGAACAACTGCCTGCGGAACTCTCCCTGCGGCCTTTCGTCCACGATGACCTCGTCGCCCTCTTGCCGGACGGGTTGGCGGTGTGCGGTGATCTCGACGACGTTACGTTCGACGGTCACATCGATATCGTTTGGCGCGGTGCCCGGAACGTCGATCGAAACGATGAATTGGTCGCCGCGCCGCAGCGCCTCCATCGGCAGCGTTCGTGCGGTGCGGGCGCTGACCAAAGCCTGGTCGGCTAAGCGGTCAAGTTCACGGAAGGGGTCAAATCGCATCAAAGTCATGGCTTCTCCTTGGTTGCGGTGTTCGCTGCGGCGGAACCGCCGGCGACCGGCTGCCGGAACAAGCTCCGAATTTCACTGTGCCAATATTGCATCGTTAACGCGTGCGCCCAGCGGGTTGAAATTGTTCGCCACGATTCGTTCTGTCAGCACGACCGCTCGGATTGCGGGGATGCGGCGCTGCGCGCGAATTCCGTTGTCGGTTAACGGGCAGTGCTCGTATCCCGCCAAGATTCAGCGGTTAACAGACTGGGTTGGCACAAGCCTCAGGCGTGCCTGCTCTGGCCGAGGCGTGCGTGCACGCTCTTCCGGACCACAATGTTCGGCACGACTGGCGTTGGCCCGGAACAGCGTCGTCTGGTTCTTCGACCCACCAATGCGTTTCGAGATCAGCGGCGCACCGACGTCGGCCGCCTATAGCGGGTGTCGCTGCCTATGAGCCAGCCACTTCCTTTGCAGCGCTATTCTTCTGGTAATTTCGGTGCGCCGGGAGCACGGCCAGCCGGGCCCAGGAATGATCGATCGTCTCTTCGGCCGGCGCTGGAGTAGGCTGCCCGGGTAGGCGAGCGAACTCCTCGACAATGGTGCTATAGAAAGCGCGAAGATCCTGCGACGAGGCCCGCTTACCAGCCAGCAGGCAGGCACCGGTTTTTCGCAGGGCTTGCATCGTCGGATACGACGGGAGGCTTCGGCCCCGGGCTACACCTGATTCAAGCAGGGTCCAGCTGTTATGACAGACGACCCCGACCGGTTTTCCCGAAATGATGAAGTCACGCACGAACGAGACCACCGTGTCGTCGCCGGAGAGCTGGTGGTGCTTCTTCATCGCGGGCAGCAACAGCAACGCGTCGTACTCGTCGACCGTCGCTTGCTGCACCGTCTGGTCGACGGGATACCTGCGGACCGGGTCGAAGTCGCTATCGAGCGATTCGATATACCCGGCCCCCAGCGATACCAGCTGCGTCTGTGCCCCTGCCTGTCGCACCGCCGCACCGGAGGTTTCCAGTTCGATCTGCCCGACGCCGTCTGGGGCGAGCAGTGCGATTTTGAAGCCTTGCAGAGTTTCAGACATCTCTGACTCCGTTCAACGAGCGGCGTAACCGCGGATTTCCCGTTCATGCAAGCGTCGCCGTTACCGAGGTCGATTTCCTGCTCCTGCCAGAGCACATGTACTAAGCGGTGTTCGCCCCGCTGTGACAGCACTCGCCGAGTTCTGATCGGGTTGCCACGGT
>DASQRI010000600.1:0-11199 GCA_035642975.1 Mycobacterium sp. | reverse complement strand
TCTGACCCGGGCCTCGGCCGACTCTGTGCTGTCGTTATGTTTAGCCCCGAAGCGGGATAGCGTGGGGTTGTGCAAACGGGCCAAGCCAAACTGTTCGACGCGTTGACGACCAAGGGCACGGCGTTCACCCACGCCGAGCGCCGCAGTTACGGCCTGCTGGGCCTGCTGCCGACCGCGGTGAAGACCTTGGAAGAGCAGGCCGAGCATTGCTGGCATGAATTCTCCACGCGCCAAGGCGATCTCGACAAACACATCTATCTTCGCGCGTTGCAGGACCGCAACGAAACCCTGTTCTACCGGGTGCTGCACGATCACATCTCGGAATCCTTGCCGATCGTGTACACGCCCACCGTGGGGGAGGCCTGCCAGCGTTTCAGCGAGATCTACCGCCGGCCGCGTGGACTGTTCGTGTCCTATCCAGACCGTGACCGTCTCGACGAGGTGTTGGGAAACCGTCCGCAGCACGACGTCGACGTCATCGTGGTGACCGACGGGCAGCGCATCCTCGGCCTGGGCGACCAGGGCATCGGCGGGATGGGGATTCCGATCGGCAAGCTTTCGCTCTACACCCTCATCGGCGGCATCGATCCCGCTCGCACGCTGCCGATCGTGCTCGATGTAGGCACCGACAACGTCGAACTCCTGGACGACCCGCAATACCTCGGCTGGCGCCACCGGCGCATCACCGACGACGAGTACTACGCGTTCATCGACAGATTCGTCGCCGCGGTGCAACAGCACCTGCCCCATGTGCTGCTGCAATGGGAAGACTTCGCCACCGTGCATGCACTGCCCATCCTGGCCCGCTACCGCGACAAGCTGCTGACCTTCAACGACGACATCCAGGGCACCGCTGCCGTCACCGTCGGTGCGCTGCACGGCGCCGCAAAGATCGCCGGCCGCCCGTTGTCGCAGCAGCAGGTCGTCATGCTCGGGGCGGGCTCGGCCGGCATCGGAGTCCTGGACATGATCCGCCGCGAGATGGTGACCGAGGGTCTGTCTGAACAGGCTGCCGCAGAGCGGATTTGGGTCGTCGATGTGGTCGGTCTGCTCACCGACGACCGCGCTGACCTGTCGCCGGCGCAGCGTGAATTCGCACAGCCCGCCGACCGGGTGGCCAGCTGGGGCCTGTCGGGGCCGGCCCAACTCGCCGATGTCGTGCACCAGGTCGATGTCGGGGTTCTGCTCGGGTTGTCCACCGCCGCGGGCGCCTTCACCGAAGCCATCGTGCGTGAGCTCGCCGCCAAAACCGACCGGCCGATCATCTTCCCGCTGTCGAACCCGACAAGCCGCGCGGAGGCGCACCCCGCCGAATTGGACAAGTGGACCGATGGGCGCGCGCTGATCGCCACCGGCTCGCCGTTCGCGCCACTGTTGCGCAATGGCGTGGAACATGCGGTGGCCCAATGCAATAACGTCTACATCTTCCCCGCGATGGGCCTCGCCGTCACCGCAGCTCAGGCGACTCGCGTCACCGATGAGATGATGCGGATCGCCGCGGCGACACTGGGTGACGCGTCGCCCGCCCTTGCCGACCCCGACCAGCCCTTGCTGCCGGCGTGGTCGGACGTACCCGACGTCGCGGTGCGCATTGCCCACGCCGTTGCCGTGCAGGCCATGGCCGATGGCGTCGCCCCTAAACGCAGCAGCGATGAGCTCACCGAGCGGATCGCGCAGGTGCGCTGGACCCCTGCCTATCCGCCGGCATCAGCCTGAGCGCGACGGGCGGGCCGGTCGCGGTCCTACCATGACGTCGTGTGGGAATTCCTTTCGGTGCTGTTTCTCCTCGCGGTCATGGCGATGATCCTGGTCCCGCGGTTGAGGCGCCGTGGCCCCCGCGGCGACGTGTTGAGCGGCACGCTGCTGATCACCGGTGTCAGCCCACGACCTGACGCCACCGGGGAGCAGTACGTCACCATCACCGGTGTCATCGACGGGCCGACCCTCAACGAGTACACCGTCTATCAGCGCATGGCCGTCGACGTCGACAGGTGGCCGACCGTGGGTGAGCTGAAGCCGGTGGTGTACTCGCAGCGCAATCCCGACAACTGGTCGTTCGCACCGCCTGACCCGCCGGCCGACTAGGGCGGGCGGCGTCAGCCGTGGCCGATATGCAGCAGCTTGGCCAGGTTCGGCAGCTTGACGCGCGGGCGCCCGTGCGGTTCGCCGGCCGATCGCTCGTGTTCGTCGATCAATTTCCAGTGCGCGTCGGTGACGAGTTTGGGTTGGCGGGAAGCGAGCCACTCGGCCAGTTTGTCGGCGTGATCGGCGCCGAAATCGGCCCGCGCGGATTCGTCGGCGCCGGTGAGGTCGCCGATCAAGGTGTCGATGGTGTCCTGCGAGTCCTTTTTATTGGTGCCGATCACCCCACTCGGACCGCGCTTGATCCAGCCGACGACGTACTCGTTGCGACTGCCTTCCACCCGGCCCGCGGTGTTCGGGATGGTCCCGCTCTTCTCGTCGAACGGCAGCCCGGGTGTGGGCACGCCGCGGTAGCCGACCGAGCGGACGACTAACTGCACCGACACCTCCTCGCGGGCGCCGGTGTCCTTGGCCACCACCCGCCCGCTGTCGTCGCTGACCAGCTCGTTGTGCCCAAACACGATCTTCTCGACTCGCTCGCCGCCGGTGATCTCGATGGGGGAGGTCTGAAAGCGGAAGACGATGCGGCGATGTCCGGGCCGGAGTTCGCGGCCGACGTAGCCCTTGAGGACCTTGATGTTCTGCCTGCAGACCTTGCCCACGGCGGCTGCGTCCTCCTCGCTGATGTGCTCGAAATCCGCCGGGTCGACCACCACGTCGACGTTTTCCAGATCTGCGAGTTCGCGCAGCTCGAGGGTCGTGAAGGCGGTCTGAAGCGGGCCACGGCGCCCGATGATGATCACTTCGTCGACACCGCAGGGGCGCAGCGACTCCAACGCGTGGTCTGCGATGTCGGTGCGGGCGAGGACGTCGGGGTCGGTCACCAGGATGCGCGCGACGTCGAGCGCGACGTTGCCGTTCCCGACGACAACGGCCCGCGCGCCGGACAGATCAGGCGATATCTCCTCGAAGTGCGGGTGAGCGTTGTACCAGCCCACGAAATCGACCGCAGCCACGCAGCCGGGCAGCTCTTCCCCGGGAATGTTCAACGCCCGGTCCGCTTGCGCGCCGATCGCGTAGACGACCGCGTCATAGTGCTCGGCGAGTTCGGCGGCGCTGATGTGCTCACCCACCCCGACGTTGCCGAAAAACCGGAACCGCGCGTCTTCGGCGATGTTCTCGAATTGCTTGCTGATCGACTTGATCTTGGGGTGGTCGGGCGCGACGCCGGAGCGCACCAGACCCCACGGTGTCGGCAGCATCTCCAGCATGTCGACGGCGATGTCGACGTCGTCGGCCGCGTCGGCGGCTTTGAGCAGCGACGCTGCGGCGAAAAATCCGGACGGGCCTGAGCCGACGATTGCGACGTGGAAAGGACGCATAATCCCCGATGCTAAACGTCTGCCGGGCCCGGCCGCGGCTAGTCGCGCGGCCCGCGTCGATCGCCCGGCCGGTAACGTGATCAGCTGTGCACCCCGACCGCCAGGCTGACATCGCCGCTCTCGACTCCACCCTGACCACGGTGGAGCGGGTGCTCGACGTCGAAGGTCTGCGCAGTCGGATCGAGAAGCTCGAGCACGAGGCGTCCGACCCCAACCTGTGGGATGACCAGGCCCGGGCGCAGCGGGTGACCAGCGAGCTTTCCCACGCTCAGGGCGAGTTGCGCCGTGTCGAGGAGCTGCGCCAGCGACTCGACGACCTGCCGGTGCTCTACGAGTTGGCCGACGAAGAGGACGCCGAGGACGCGAAGGCCGAGGCCGACGTGGAGCTCAAGGCTCTGCACACCGACATCGAAGCGATGGAGGTGCGGACACTGCTCTCGGGTGAGTACGACGAGCGGGAGGCGCTGGTCAACATCCGCTCCGGTGCCGGGGGTGTGGACGCCGCGGACTGGGCCGAGATGCTGATGCGGATGTACATCCGCTGGGCTGAGCAGCACAAGTATTCCGTCGAGGTGTTCGACACGTCGTACGCCGAAGAGGCCGGGATCAAGAGCGCAACCTTCGTCGTGCACGCGCCCTACGGGTACGGGACGCTGTCCGTCGAACAGGGCACCCACCGCCTGGTGCGGATCAGTCCGTTCGACAACCAGAACCGACGGCAGACGTCCTTCGCCGAAGTCGAGGTGCTGCCGGTGGTGGAGACCACCGATCACATCGATATTCCCGAGGGCGATTTGCGTGTCGACGTGTACCGTTCCAGCGGTCCGGGCGGTCAGTCGGTCAACACCACCGACTCCGCGGTTCGACTCACGCACATCCCGACCGGTATCGTCGTCACCTGTCAGAACGAGAAGTCGCAGCTACAGAACAAGGTGGCCGCGATGCGTGTTCTTCAAGCAAAGTTGTTGGAACGCAAGCGCTTAGAAGAACGCGCCGAACTCGACGCATTGAAGGGGGACGGCGGCAGCTCCTGGGGCAACCAGATGCGGTCCTACGTCTTGCACCCGTACCAGATGGTCAAAGACCTGCGTACGGACTACGAGGTGGGTAATCCGGCTGCCGTTCTCGACGGAGACATTGATGGGTTTCTGGAAGCGGGAATCCGGTGGCGCAATCGAAAAGATGACGACTGATAGGAACGTCCTCACGTTAGCAACGGCCCAGCCGTGGCGTGATGTCTGGCGCGGTGAGCTCCGCGACTGGGTGCTGACTAGCGGCCTGCACATCATCATGCTGCTGATCGGGGCCGTGCTCGCGGCGCGTTTCATCACCTGGGCGTCACAAAAGGTGACCGAGCGCCTCGATGTGGGGTTCGCCGAAAGCGACGCACTGGTACGTTCCGAGGCCACCAAGCACCGACAGGCCGTGGCCTCGGTGATCTCCTGGGTGTCGGTGGTCCTCATCTCCATTGGCGTCGCGATCCAGCTGGCCGACATACTGCACATTTCGGTGAAGGGACTGGTCGCCCCGGCGACGGTTATCGGGGCGGCGCTGGGCTTCGGGGCACAGCAGCTGGTCAAGGATCTGCTGTCCGGTTTCTTCATCATCGTCGAAAAGCAGTACGGGTTCGGAGATCTGGTTGAGCTCACCATTGGGGGGGTGACGACGGACGCCCGGGGCACCGTCGAGAACGTCACACTGCGGGTCACCAAGCTGCGCTCACCTGACGGCGAGATGTTCACCGTTCCCAACGGCCAGATCGTCAAATCGGTCAACCTGTCCAAGGACTGGGCCCGCGCCGTCGTCGACATTCCCGTCCACACCAGCGCCGACCTCAACTTGGTCAATGAGGTTTTGCATCAGGCATGCGAGCACGCCCGCGAGGACAAGGTCCTGGGGGATTTGTTGCTGGATGCGCCCACCCTGATGGGCGTAGAAAGCATCGAAGTCGACACCATCACGTTGCGGTTGGTGGCCCGCACGCTGCCCGGCAAGCAGTTCGAGGCGGGCCGGCTGTTGCGCGCGCTGGTGATTCGTGCGCTCGCCCGCTCCGGCGTCGTCACGAAGGCGGAGGTGAAGGCGACGGGGGCCGCAACCGTCCATCCGGCCACCGCCGTCGGCGCCGAGGATGAAACGCAGGGCGCAGCGCGGTGAAGTTCTTCAACCTGGACTCGCTGAGGAGAATCAGCGACGGCGTGGAACGTGGCTGGCCGGGCTACTTGTTCGGCGGGCGGGTGCGGACATCCACCGTGGTGCTGATCCTCGCGTTCGCGGCGTCGTGGTGGATTTACGACGACCACCAGCAGTCGACGAAGTCCACGAATCAGACCACGCAGGTGCCCGCGACGCAGGTGGTGCCGCCCGGCTTCGTGCCGGACCCGAACTACACCTGGGTGCCGCGCACTCAGGTGCAGGAGCCGCTACCTAGCGTCACCGAAACGCCGACGACCACGCAGCCACCGCCGACACCGACGACTACGCCGACGCCACCGCCGTTGCTGCCGCCGATTGTCCTGCCGCCGCCGTTCGGTCCACCCCCAACCAGTACCCCGTCGCCTGCGCCCAATCCGGCGCCGGCGCTACCGGGCCTGCCGCCACTACCCGGCCTACCCTGATGGCCCGGGTCCTCCTCGCCCGCCTTGCGGGCGCATTGTCGCCGTGCGCCCTGACCGGCAGCAGCGGCACTCACCGTTACACTGGCGACCCGTGATGATCACCCTCGACCGTGTTACCAAGCAATACAAGTCGTCGGCGCGCCCAGCGCTCGACAACGTCAACCTCAAGATCGACAAGGGTGAGTTCGTCTTCCTGATCGGCCCCTCCGGCTCTGGCAAGTCCACCTTCATGCGGCTGCTGCTGGGCGCCGAGACACCGACCGCCGGTGACGTCCGGGTGTCGAAGTTCCACGTCAACACGCTGCCCGGCCGCCACATCCCAAAACTGCGGCAGGTGCTCGGTTGCGTCTTCCAGGATTTCCGCCTGCTACAGCAGAAGACGGTGTTCGAGAACGTCGCGTTCGCACTCGAGGTCATCGGCAAGCGCGCCGAAGTCATCAACCGGGTGGTGCCCGACGTGCTGGAGATGGTCGGTCTGTCCGGCAAAGCCAGCCGGCTGCCGCATGAGCTGTCCGGTGGTGAGCAGCAGCGGGTGGCCATCGCCCGGGCTTTCGTCAACCGGCCGTTGGTATTGCTGGCCGACGAGCCCACCGGCAACCTCGACCCGGAGACCAGCAACGACATCATGGATCTGCTGGAGCGGATCAACCGCACCGGCACCACCGTGCTGATGGCCACCCACGACCACCACATCGTCGACTCGATGCGGCAGCGTGTGGTCGAGCTGTCGCTGGGCAGGTTGGTGCGAGACGAGCAGCGCGGTGTCTACGGGATGGACCGCTAAGTGCGCTTCAGCTTTCTTCTCAATGAGGTCCTGACCGGTCTTCGTCGCAATATCACGATGACCGTCGCGATGATTCTGACCACCGCCATTTCGATCGGACTGTTCGGCGGCGGCCTGCTGGTGGTCCGACTGGCCGATCACTCCCGCAGCATCTATCTCGACCGGGTCGAGACGCAGGTCTTCCTCAGCAACGACATTTCGGCCAACGATGCGACCTGCGAGAGCCCCCCATGCAAGGCGCTGCGCGAGAAGATCGAGGCGCGCAAAGACGTCAAATCGGTGCGGTTCCTCAATCGCCAGGACGCCTACAACGACGCTATTCGCAAGCTCCCGCAGTTCAAAGATCTGGCAAGCCCGGACGCTTTCCCGGCGTCATTCATCGTCAAGCTGGAAAATCCCGAGCAGCACAGCGACTTTGATGCCGCAATGCAAGGCCAGCCCGGGGTCGATCATGTGCTCAATCAGAAGGAACTGATCGACCGGCTGTTCGCCGTGTTGGACGGTCTGAGCAACGCTGCCTTTTCGGTTGCCTTGGTGCAGGCCGTTGGCGCGATTTTGTTGATTGCCAACATGGTTCAAGTCGCGGCTTATACCCGTCGCACCGAGGTCGGCATCATGCGTTTGGTCGGCGCGACCCGCTGGTACACCCAGCTGCCCTTCCTGGTCGAGGCGATGGTGGCGGCAACCCTCGGTGTCATCATCGCCATCGTCGGACTGATCGTGGTGCGAGCGCTGTTCTTGGACAACGCCCTTAGCCAGTTCTATCAAGCACATCTGATTGCTCCCGTCGACTACGCCGACATCCTCTACATCGCGCCGCTGCTGCTGTTGGTGGGCGTCGCGATGTCCGGGGTCACCGCGTATGCGACGTTGCGTCTATACGTGCGGCGGTAGCGGTGGCCACAAAGCCGTCCGGCAAATCGCAGCCAGGAAGGCAGGTCCTGGCGACCAACCGCAAGGCCCGATACAACTATTCGATTCTGGAAGTGTTTGAGGCCGGGGTGGTTTTGCTCGGCACTGAAGTTAAAAGCCTCAGAGACGGCAAGGCGTCGTTGGCGGACGCCTATGCAACCGTCGACGACGGCGAAGTCTGGTTGCGCAACCTGCACATTCCCGAATATCACCACGGCAGCTGGACCAACCACGAACCGCGTCGCAACCGAAAGCTGTTGCTACACCGTCGCCAAATCGACACGCTCATCGGCAAAATCAAGGATGGTAACCTCGCGCTCGTCCCGCTGTCGCTGTATTTCTTCGAAGGAAAAGTCAAAGTGGAGCTTGCACTTGCGCGCGGCAAGCAAGCGCATGACAAGCGTCAGGACATGGCACGGCGGGACGCTCAGCGGGAAGTGCTTCGCGAGTTAGGTCGGCGAGCCAAGGGCAAAACCTGATCGGGGCCGCATACGCCCAGCTTTCCGCAGTCAGCTACGGCGTCAGTGATTTCGTCGGGGGTGTGGCTTCCGGCATGCTCTTGGCGACGGTCTCGGTAAGCATGATCGCGGCAACTTGACCGGTGTCGCCCTAGCCCTGCTGTCGGCGTTCAGCTTCGGCGTCAGCGACTTCGTCGGCGGTATCGCCTCGCGTCGAGTGGCCGCCGTTCGGGTCGTGCTGGTGTCCTACCCGATCGCCATGGTGCTACTCGGTGCGCTGCCCGCCGTCGTCGGCGGGCCGATCTCTGCCGGCGCCCTGATATGGGGTTCGCTTGCTGGCATCGGGCAGGCATGCGGTGTGTGGTGGCTATACGCGGCACTCGGTGCCGGCCCGATCTCCGTCGTCTCGCCGCTGACGGCAGTGCTGGCCGCAACCGTGCCCGTGGCGATCGGCGTTGCCATGGGGGAGCGGCCCGGCTTGCTGGGGGCAGCGGGCATCGCGCTGGCGCTGGTCGCGGTGGTACTGCTCGGCGGGAGAGCCACGCACGACGACGGCACGCCACACCGTTTCAGCACGGCTGTGGCCTTATTGACGATCGGTTCGGGTCTGGCGTTCGGGCTGAACTTCGTGCTCATCCATCAGGCGCCAGTCGAGTCCAGGCTGTGGCCGCTGCTGTTCGCGCGGACGTCGGCCACCGTGTTGGTGGTCCTCGCGGCCGCGGCCAGCCGGAATTTGCGACTGCCGGCCGGGACACCGTTGAGGCTGGCGCTAACGCTTCCGGTTCTGGACGCCACTGCGAATGTCGCCATGCTGCTGGCGCTGCACGCGTCGTTGCTTTCGTTGACCGGTGTCTTGATCTCGCTGTATCCCGCGGCGACGGTTGTGTTGGCGATGGTCGTGCTGCGCGAGCGGGTGACTCGCTGGCAGGCAATCGGCATGGTCTTGGCGGCGGTCTCGGTAAGCATGATCGCGGCAACCTGACGTCGGTCTAACATCAGGCGGCATGAGCAGCCCCGCGCGACCGGTCACCGAACTCGACAAAGCCGATGTGCTGTCGGGTCTGTTCGGCACGTGGGACAGCTTGGATGATTTGCTGACCGGGCTGACCGAGGAGCAGTGGAGAACGCCGACGCCGCTGCCCGGCTGGTGCGTGCACAACGTCGTCTCCCACATCATCGGCACCGAGTCGGCGCTGCACGGAATCAGCACGCCGGACACCGATTTCGATGCCGCATCGCTGGACCATGTACGCAATGACGTCGGCGTGGCCAACGAACGCTGGGTTCGTCACCTCGAGACAGATTCCGGAACAGAGCTGCTCGACAGGTTCCGCTCGGTTACCGCCGATCGCCGCAAAACCTTGACCGAGATGTCGGTCGACGAATGGAACGCGCCGACTCCGACCCCGGTCGGCCTGGAAAGTTACGGGCGTTTCATGCGGGTGCGGGCCTTCGACTGCTGGATGCATGAGCAGGACATCCGTGCCGGCCTGCGCGTGCCGTCGTCCGACGCGGAGTTGAGCGCTCCGGCGCCGCGGCTGGCGCTCGACGAGATAGCCGCGACGATGGGTTACGTGGTCGGCAAACTCGGCAAGGCGCCCGACGGGTCCCGGGTTGCCATCGAACTGACGGGTCCGCTGGCCCGGACCATCCGCGTCGCCGTCGACGGTCGTGCGCAGGTCGTCGACGACTTCGGCGGGTTGGAGCCCACCTCGACAATCCGTGTCGACGGGCTGCTGTTCTCTCGGTTGGCAGGCGGGCGTACCCATGACACGGTCGGCGTCGAGCTCGGTGGTGACACCGAGGTCGGTGCGCGCATCGTCGAGCACCTGAATTTTGTGATCTGACCAGCGGCCTGTCGGGATGAATGGTCGCTGATCTGCTGTTGAAAAGCGCGTACCATGAATTGTCCTGCCGAAATTCGGCGGGGATGCGAGGGGCTGAACGGTTTCGACTTCGCGCATCGAATCAAGGGAAGCGTGCCGGTGCAGGCAAGAGACCACCGTAAGCGTCGTTGCAACCTTATAAGCGCCGATTCACATCAGCGCGACTACGCTCTCGCTGCCTAAGCGACAGCTAGTCCGTCAGACCGGGAAAGCCCTCGGCCCGGACCCTGGCGTCGTCTAGAGGGATCAACCGATGAGTTCGGTCGCGGGACTCATCGGGACACTCACAGCGACTGGGATCGTCATCTCGGCTTGTTCGCGTGACCGGGAGATCCAAGTAGAGGCATAGCGAACTGCGCACGGAGAAGCCTTGAGGGAATGCCGTAGGACCCGGGTTCGATTCCCGGCAGCTCCACTAGAAAGGCCGCAGCTGAGCAACGCGGGTGAGTTCAGCTGCGGCGCGGCATACGCTGGGCTCTTCATCGACTGGAGTGGAGTGTCCAACGCCCCGACCCGGAACAAAGAGCTAACTTCGGCTGGGCAGAAGGTTTGTCTGATGACGCGATTCGTGGTTTTGTGAGACGCCGAACATGGAAGCAACAGCACCCAGGCTGGTGAATGCGGAGACAGTGGATCGGCAACGAAGGAGAAAGGATGTGCGCGGCCAACTCCACGCCCTCTTGGTTGACGCATGACGCTGTGATGCGTTGCGGCGTGACGCTGCTCGTCGTCACGATAACGTTCGCGCTCGCCGCCTGCTCAGGGTCGACCAGCGCGTCGACCGCGCCGACGCCGACCGCGAAGTCGCCCACAGCAGCGACCGCGCTCCCGCCCGCGCCGCGGCGGCTGGCATCCGACCCCGTGCAACTGGCGGACGACCTGGTTGCCGACGAGCAGGCGCTGCGCGACCCGACGTCGTCGGAGGCACTGCTAACCGAAGCGGCGCACCGCCAGCAAGCGGCTTACCGCGCCCTCGGTTGCCATCCCGGGTGGGATGCGATCACGCGCCCGCGGATCCCGCCGTCGCTGCTCGACATTTATGACCGCAACGTCGACGCGCAACGGCAATTTTTCGGGCCG
>DASQRI010000599.1:0-19587 GCA_035642975.1 Mycobacterium sp. | reverse complement strand
GGCGGGGCGGCATGCTGCCGGGCGATGCGCCGGGACGCGGAGCGCCGGGCCGGGGCGCACCGGGACGCGGCGCCTGCGGACGCGGAATGGACCGGTCGACGGGCTGTGTCGTCGAGAACGGGTTGTTGCCGACGCGCGGCGTGCGCGCTGCCGGCTTGGGGGCCGCCGGGCGCGGGCCGGGTGTTGGTGCTGCTGGGCGGGCCGGGGCCGGTGTCAGCCCGGCTTCGGGCTGTTCGGGAACCGGGGCCGGGGGCGCCGGCGGCTCGGGTGCCGGTGGCGCGGACGGTTTGGGAGCGGCGGGTTTCTGGGGCGCCGGGGCGGCCTCTTTGACATTTTTGACAGCGCCTTTGGCGCTCGCCGCGCCGTTGCCCGCGGCCTTCGCCTGGGCGGGCTTGCCACCGCCGAACGACTCCCGCAGCCGACGCGCGACGGGCGCTTCTACCGTCGACGATGCGGATTTGACGAATTCGCCCTGTTCGTTCAGCCGGGCGAGAACTTCCTTGCTGGTAACACCGAGTTCCTTGGCTAACTCGTGTACGCGGGCCTTGCCTGCCACTACATCTCCTGTCTATGAGGCGACAGCGGTGGTGGGCCGCGCCTCGGGTTTAGCTATGACGCATGGTCATCGGGACTTCACGGTGTGCTCATGTTCTTTGCTGCCTGTTCTGTTGGCGGGCGGTGCGGGCGCATCCGAGAGCTCGATGTGCTCGATCACCGCTGACGTGTCCGGCGCGCCGGCGATGCGCAGCGCTCGAGCAAAAGCTCGCCGCCGGATCGCTTCTTTGGCGCACTGTGGGGTGGGATGCAGCCATGCACCCCGCCCCGGAAGAGTACCCGCTGGGTCAACGGTCACGGCGTATTTGCCGTTCCCGGTCGACACAGCCACCACTCGAAGCAGTTCGACGGCCAGCTCTCGCTTTCGGCAACCGACGCATGTCCGCACCGGTCCGTCGGTACGTCGATGCGCCGAGGCCGAAATCTCGCGCTGGATCACGGCTCAGTTTACCTGCACCAAACCGGTGCTCAGTACCACCCGTGGTGTGCGGCGAGACCCGCTCGCTGCGGCCAAGGCGAACGTTAGGCCGACGTCACCGGTTCATCTCGATTGCCATGCGCCGATATGTCACCGTTCTGTGGTGCTCGCTCGATCGACGCAGCTCACGGTGGTGTCTCTGCTCGCCGCCGTCCAGCTGGTTGGATGCGCGGGCAGTTCGGGTCCACCGCACTCGAAACTCGTCGACCTGACGCTGACCGCGGGGTCAGCCCACAATCCTCCACCGCCGCGAGGGCAGCTGCCGGCCGACGAGGAAAGCTACTGACCCGGTCTCAGCGGTCGTGCGCGAACCCGTGGGTGGCGCCGTGCTCCGGGTGTTCGGTCGTCTCCTCCGGCGAATCCCCGCGGATATCGATCCGCCATCCGGTCAGCCGGGCCGCCAGCCGTGCGTTTTGGCCCTCTTTGCCGATGGCCAGCGACAGCTGGAAGTCAGGCACCACCACCCGGGCAGCCCGGGCGTTTTGGTCGATTACGGCCACCGAAACCACCTTGGCCGGCGACAACGCGTTGGCGACGAAGTGAGCCGGGTCTTCGTCGTAGTCGATGATGTCGATCTTCTCCCCGGACAGCTCGCTCATCACGTTGCGCACGCGCTGGCCCATCGGGCCGATGCAGGCGCCCTTGGCGTTCAGGCCCGGGACCCGCGATACGACGGCGATCTTGGACCGGTGACCGGCTTCGCGTGCCACCGCGACAATCTCGACCGACCCGTCGGCGATCTCCGGAACTTCCAGCGAGAACAGCTTGCGCACCAGGTTCGGATGGGTGCGCGACAACGTGATCACCGGCTCGCGAGCACCACGGCTCACTCCGACCACATAGCAGCGCACCCGATCACCGTGCTCGTAAGCCTCACCGGGGACCTGTTCTGCCGCCGGGATCACACCCTCCGACCCTTTGGTTTCGCTGCCCAGCCGGACGACGACCAGTCCACGCGAGTTGGCCCGGTTGTCCCGTTGAATCACACCGGCGACGATCTCGCCTTCATGAGTGGAGAACTCGCCGTAGGTGCGCTCGTTCTCGGCGTCCCGGAGCCGCTGCAGCATCACCTGACGTGCGGTCGTGGCAGCAATCCGGCCGAAACCCTCCGGCGTGTCCTCCCATTCGCTGAGCACGTTGCCGTCCTCGTCGAGCTCGCGGGCCATCACCCGGACCGAACCCGTTTTGCGGTCGATATCGATGTGCGCATCCGGCTGATGGCCCTCGGTGTGCCGGTAGGCGCTGAGCACTGCGGCCTTGACGTCCTCGAGCAGATCATCGAATGAAATGCCTCGTTCCACGACGATCGCGTGCAGAGCGGCCATGTCGATGTTCATGCGCCGCTCCTCCTCATCGCTACCCTCTGCATCGTCGCCGGCGGGTTCATGTTCTGCCCTCCGTCTCCGCATTGCGATCGACACCCGCCAGCTCCAGCTCTCGTTTAGATGGAGGCGAAAACTCAACTTGGACAACAGCTTTGATGACCTCGGCGAGCGGCACCGGGCGCACCGTCCACCCGCGGGTTCGGTCGTCGTGAACCACCAGGCTCAGCGTGTCGTCGCGCACCTCACCGACTCGACCGGTGACCTGCGTTCCGTCCGCCAAGGCCAGCTCGATCTTGCGGCCCCGCGCACGGTGGAAGTGCTTCTCGCTGGTCAGCGGACGGTCCACGCCGGGCGAGCTGACTTCCAGGACGTAGCCGCTCGCAATGCTTTTCACCGCATCCAGCAAGCTCGACGCCGAACGGGACAGATCTGCGATGGTGTCGAGGTCGAGCGCGGTGTCGCCATCGGCGATCACGGTGATCCGGGGCGGCTGGGTCCGCGCGTCGATGACGACGTCCTCGATTTCATAGCCTGCGCGCGCGAACTCACCATCGAGCAGCTCGATCACCTGCGTCTGCGACGGTAGCCCGGTAGCCACGGCGAGCTCCTCATCTTGAGTTGTCCGGTCAGGCCGCCCCGCGGTGCGAAAAATCAGCGCTTCCGAGGAACCAGCACTTAACGATACGCCAGGAATGTGTTATAGACCCTGATCGTGGCGAGGTCAGCGGGCGTTACAGCCGGCGTTCAAGCGCGCCGCGGCGCCAATGGCAGGATGTTGCTGTGCCACCCGCAGAGCCCGGTTTCAGGCCGGTCGTCAGCAGGCGACGCGTGCTGGCCGGTGGCGCCGCGCTGGCCGTGCTCGCAACGGCGGCGCCCGCGTGCAGTTCCCCGCCCGCGCCGCCGGCCGTCGACGAACTCAAGTCGCAGTTGACTCTGGCCCGGCACGACAGCGAGCTGGCCGCGGCGGCCGCTGCAGCAGCGGCCAAGCCGGTCAGCGACGCGTTAACCGAGGTCGCCGCCGAACGTGCCAAACATGCGCAGGCCTTGACGACCGAGATCGCCCGCCTCGCCGTCAACCCGACATCGACTTCGAGTGCGACGGCGAGCACCACGACGACGAGTACGGCCGAGGCGGCTCCGCCACCGTCACTGGCCGACGTGGTCAACTCCCTTCGGGCATCTGCGGCCAGCGCCAGTCAGCTGGCGAATACCTCGTCGGGCTACCGTGCCGGGCTGCTCGGCTCCATCGCCGCCGCGTGCACGGCGTCCTACACGGTCGCGCTGGTGATTGGAGCACCCGCGTCGTGACCTCGACCGAGCCGTCGCCGGCCGCCACGCCGTACGACACCGCGCTGTGCGCCGCGCTGACGACCGAACACGCCGTCGTCTACGGCTACGGCATCGTGTCGGCGCACTGCCAGCCCGACGTGAACACGCTGGTGTCCTCCGCGCTGAATCAGCACCGGCTGCGTCGCGATCAGGTCATCGCGATGCTGGCCGGCCGGTCGGTCACCGCTCCGGTGGCCGCCGCGGGTTACCAGCTGCCGATGCCGGTCAACAGTCCGACCGATGCGGTGCGGCTGGCCGTGCAAATGGAAAAGGACACCGAAGTGGCTTGGCGCGCGGTCATCGAGCAGGCGCAGAGTCCGCAAGACCGCGGGTTCGCCGTGACCGCGCTGACCCAGAGCGCAGTACTGGCCGCACGATGGAAGCAAGTGTCGGGCGACTGGCCGATCACCACGGCCTTCCCCGGCGGCGACTAACAATTAGCGAGGGAGACACATGATCGAGTTCAATCTCACCCGGATCTCGACGGCGCCGATTGAGGCAGTGTTCGACGCCATGACCGATCACCGCGGAATCTCGGACTACCTGCGGCTTTGCCGTCGCAGCACGCTCGATCGGGAGGGAACCCCCGCACCAAACGGCGTCGGCGCGATCAGACGCTTGGTGGCGATCGGACCGCCATTCGTCGAGGAGATCATCGAGTACCAGCGACCCACCGGCTACGCGTACAAGATGCTCTCCGGCGCACCGACCCGGGATCACGTCGGCACGGTCAGGCTGCGCGAAGCAGGCACCGGGACCGAGGTCAGCTGGCATCTGCGGTCAACCCTAAAGATCCCCGGTGTTGACCGTTTGATGCTGCCGGTGTTCAAGAAGGTCATCGACGACCTGCTCAAGGGCGGCATCACCGCCGCCGAGCGCCGGCGTGGGACGGAATCGGGCAGTGAGTAGGCGACGAACTGCCCGCCGTTCGCCTGCGACGTCGCTCACGACGTCGGACGAGAGCTTCTTCACGACCGCTGACTTCGTTCTCCCCGCGACCATCGACCTCCCGCACTCACCCGAGCAGATCTGGGATGCGCTCACCGACGACCGGCTCGGCGCATGGATGCCGATCGTCGACCGCGCCCGCTGGATCGATCCTGCGCCCCGTTCCCGCGGTGCGCGCAGGACGATCCGGCTGCTGCGGTGGGTGACACTCGACGAGGAGTTCCACATCTGGGAGAAAAACCGCCGGCTCGCGTTCCGTGCGCTCGACATCCGCCCCCGCGTCGTCAACGGCTGGGCCGAGCAAGCCCAACTCGACGCACTCCCCGACGGCGGCACCCGACTCACCTACACGATCGCGATCAACGCGCCGATTCTGCGCCTCGTCCCGATCCCCGGATTTCTGACCCCGGCCGCCGCCGCCCTCTCGCGCCGGATGCTCCGCGGCATCCAGACCGTGCTGCCACCACCCGCAGCACCCATCGACTGATCGCGCCGGCACCGCGCGCCGTCACAGCATGGAGGCAATCATGCTGAGCTCGTCGGGCGTTGCCTTATGCACCGCCTCGATCGTCCAGCCGGGGGCTACGGTCAGGGTGATTCCGTCCGGGAAGCTGAACGTGCCGCAGTCCGCCAGTGGCGTCATGGTCGATACCAACCCCCAGCGCCTATAAGTAACTCGAGGTTGGCTGTGCCTAATTGGCTGACACCGCGGTCGTGATGTCGGTGGCCAACCCGGCGCCGACCGCAAGCTCACGGGTCTGCCCGCTGAACCGGTCGCGCAACTCGACTTTTCCCTCCGCCCAGCCGCGGCCCACCACGACGATCCACGGCACACCAAGCAGCTCGGCATCCTTGAACTTCACCCCCGGCGATGCCTGCCGGTCGTCGAGCAGCACCTCGATGCCCAGCCGATCAAGGTCGGCTGCCAACGCGGTGGCCCCGGCGCGCGCCTCGGCATCCTTGTTGGCGATCACCAGGTGCACGTCGAACGGCGAGACCGAGGACGGCCAACGCAGCCCCAGCTCGTCGTGCTGCTGTTCGGCGATGACCGCGACCAGCCGCGACACCCCGAGACCGTAGGAGCCCATGGTCAGCCGCACCGGCTTGCCGTCCTCGCCGAGCACGTCGACGGTGAACGCGTCGGTGTATTTGCGGCCGAGCTGGAAGATGTGGCCGATCTCGATCCCGCGGGCGGCGACCAGCGGCCCGGCGCCGTCGGGAGACGGATCGCCGTCACGCACCTCGGCCGCCTCGATGGTGCCATCGGCGGTGAAGTCGCGACCGGCCACCAGCCCGACGACATGCTGGCCGGGTCGGTCGGCGCCGGTGATCCAGCTGGTGCCGTCCACCACGCGGGGGTCGAGAAGGTAGCGAACACCGTTGTCCAGCAATGCTTTCGGGCCAATGTACCCCTTCACCAGGAACGGGTGCTTGGCGAAGTCGGCGTCGTCGAGCAGTGCGAACTCGGCCGGCTCGAGTGCCGCGCCCAGCCGCTTGTCGTCGACCTCGCGGTCGCCGGGCACTCCGATGCCCAGCAGCTCCCAGTCGCCACCCGGCTCGCGCACCTTGAGTAGCACGTTCTTCAGGGTGTCGGCGGCGGTGACGTTGCGGCCCAGTCCTGCGCCATTGGCCCACTCGACCAGGGTCGCGATGGTCGGGGTGTCGCCGGTGTCGTGCACGACGGCGTCGGGCAACCCATCGATCGGCAGGCTCTCCGGACGCGCGGTGACGACGGCCTCGACGTTGGCCGCATACCCTGACTGCAGGCAGCGCACAAAGGTGTCTTCACCGACTGGGCTCTCGGCCAAGAACTCCTCGGACGCCGAGCCGCCCATCGCTCCGGATAGCGCCGACACGATCACGTATTCGACTGCCAGCCGGTTGAATATGCGTTGGTAGGCCTCGCGGTGGGCGTGGTAGGCGGTTTTGAGCCCGGCGTCGTCGATGTCGAAGGAGTAGGAGTCCTTCATCACGAATTCGCGCACCCGCAGGATGCCGGCCCGCGGCCGCGCCTCGTCGCGGTACTTGTTCTGGATTTGGTAGAGCACCAGCGGAAAGTCCTTGTAGGAGCTGTACTCCCCCTTGACCGTCAAGGTGAACAGCTCCTCGTGGGTCGGCCCGAGGATGTAGTCATTGCCGCGGCGGTCCTGGAGCCGAAACACGCTGTCGCCATACTCGGTCCACCGGTTCGTGGTCTCGTAGGGCGCGCGCGGCAGCAGTGCCGGGAACAGGATCTCCTGCCCGCCGATGGCGTTCATCTCTTCGCGCACGACTCGCTCGATCTTGCGCAGCACCCGCAGTCCGAGCGGCAACCAGCTATACAGACCGGGCGCGATCGGTCGGATGTAGCCGGCGCGTATCAACAGCTTGTGGCTGGCGACTTCGGCTTCGGCGGGGTCGTCACGCAGCGTGCGCACGAACAGCTCAGACATCCGGGTGATCACAGCGCGCAAGCCTAGCGGCGATCGCGAGCGCGGCTGCAAGCCGGGCGAAGCGGGTCGCCGCCATCAAGCACGGCGGCGATCGCGAGCGCGGCTGCAAGCCGGGCGAAGCGGGTCGCCGCCATCAAGCACGGCGTGGCCGGGCGAAGCCCGATGGGTGGAGCTAGATCTCGCCGACGTCGATGGCGTGCTGGACTTCCTGCGCGTGGGCGACTTGTTTGGAGGTGTAGCCGATGAACAGCGCCACGCCGCCGGTCAGGACGGCGACGCCGGCCACCCACAGCAGGCCGTAGGTGTAGCCGTGGTCGAGCGCGTGCAACTGGGCCGGGTTCATGTCCTTCGCCGGTCCGTTCGTGCCGCCCAGATACAGCGTGCGCGAGGTGATGACGGCCTGGATGACGGCGAGCACCAAGGGGCCGCCGAGTTGCTGCAGCATCATCACGATCGCCGACGTCGGCCCGATCCGGTCGAAGCCGATGTCGGTGATCGCCGACAGCGCGAGCGGGACGATGATCATGCCAATACCGATGCCGCCGAAGGTGACCAGCGTGACCAAAGTCGGGAAGTACGGCATGCCGCGGTCGAGGGTCGAGCCGTAAACCATCGCGCCTACCACCAAGACTCCGCCGGTGATCACCACGACCCGCGGCGGGAACCAGGACACCAGCTGCGAGGACGCGCCCAGGCCGATGCCCATCGCGATGGTGAACGGGATGAAGCCGACGCCGGCGCGCAGCGCGCTGTAGCCCATCAGCTCTTGGACGTAAAGACCGATCAGCACGGTCACGGTGAACAGCACGCCACCGCCCAGGAAGATGGCGACGAAGGTAGCCAGCCGGTTGCGGTTGAAGAACAGGTCGAACGGAACGACGGGGTTTTCGGCGGTGCGTTCCACAACCGCGAACGCCAGGAACGCCGCGAGGGCCACCGCACCCGAACCGATCGTGGTGACGGAGATCCAGCCCTTCTCGGGGCCGATCGAAAAGGCGAAGACGGCAGCAGTGCATGCCAGCGTGGCCAGCACCGCACCGGCGGCGTCGAGCTTCATCCGCTCCCGAAGGGTTTCCCGCAGTGTGGTGCGGGCCAGGTAGATCATCACCAGCCCGATCGGCACGTTGACCAGGAACGCCAACCGCCAGGACAGCTCGGTGAGCGCCCCGCCGACGACCAAGCCCATGACCGACCCGACGCCGGCCATCGCGCCGAACACCGCGGTTGCGGCGTTACGGGCCGGGCCCTTGGCGAAAGTGGTGGCGATGAGAGCCAGGCCGGTGGGAGTCGCGATAGCCGCGCCCACACCCTGCAGCAACCGGGCGGTGACCAGGGTTGGGTCGTCCCAGGCGATGCCGCACAGGGCCGAGGCGATGGTGAACAGCGCGACGCCGACGGTGAATGTGCGCTTGCGGCCGATGGTGTCACCGAGGCGACCGCCGAGCAGCATGAGTCCGCCAAAGGTCAGTACGTAGGCGGTGATCACCCAGCTGCGGCCGGCATCGGTCAGGCCCAATTCGTTCTGAATTTTCGGCAGCGCGACGATCGCGATGGTGCCGTCCATCGTCGCCATCAGCTGCATCCCGCAGATCGCGATGACCGCTGAGAAGAAGCGCCGAGATGGCCGCCACGCCTTCTCACTGCTTGAAGGGCTTACGGCGGTGTGTTGTGGGTGCACTGGGGGCATATGAACTACTCGCTCCGAGGGTTCAGACGTCCGTTGGTGGACAGCCCGCTCTGCATCGCTGAGGGCCGTCATAAGAACTTACCCTACAGTAATCTTAGGAATCTTTTAAATGCCGAACGCCGCCACCGAACCGATAACGATGATCGCCGGAGGTCGGATGCCCTCCGAACGAATCTTTTCCGGCGCGTCAGCCAGAGTGGCCCGCAAAGTGTGCTCGGCCGACGTCGTGCCTTGTTGGACCACCAATACCGGAGTATCCGCAGGTCGGCCACCTTTTAGCAGCACTTCGGTGAAAAGTTCGATGCGTTCGACGGCCATCAGCAAAACGATTGTGCCTAGCATCGCGGCAAGTGCATCCCAATTCACTAACGATTCGGGGTGCCCCGGCGCAACATGGCCGCTCACCACCACGAATTCGTGGTTTATCCCGCGATGGGTGACCGGCACGCCCGCCGAAGCGGGCACCGCTATGGCACTTGTCACACCGGGTACCACCGTCACCGGGATGCCGGCGTCGACGCACGCCAGCAGCTCCTCATAACCGCGGGCGAACACGAACGGGTCGCCCCCTTTGAGGCGCACCACAAACCGTCCCGCCCGGGCCCGATCGATGATCACCCCGTTGATGGCGTCCTGCGCCATCGCCCGCCCGTACGGGATTTTGGCGGCGTCGATCACCTCGACCTGCGGGGGCAGCTCGGCGAGAAGTTCCGCCGGCGCCAACCGGTCGGCGACGACGACGTCGGCCTGCGCGAGCAGCCGCCGACCGCGCACCGTGATCAGTTCCGGGTCTCCGGGCCCGCCGCCGACCAGTGCCACCCCGCCGCGCACCACGTCGGCGCTTTCCGCAGTAATGACGCCCTGCTGCAGTGCCTCGCGGATCGCCGAGCGGATGGCCGCCGAGCGACGGTGCTCGCCGCCCGCCAGGACTCCTACCGACAGCCCCGCGTAGTCGAACGACGCCGGGGTGACCGCGCTGCCCTCGACGGCGATGTCGGCGCGGACACAGAAGATTCGGTGCCGGTCGGCCTCGGCGACGACCGCCGAGTTCACCTCGGGATCGTCGGTGGCCGCGATCGCATACCACGCACCGGAGAGGTCGCCGTCGCGGTAGTCACGCAACGACAAGGTGATTCGGCTCATCGCCTCGACCGCGCGGGTGGCCGCGCGCGCAATGACGTGTACGTCCGCTCCGCTGGCGGCCAGTAGCGGAAGTCGGCGCTGCGCGACGTTGCCGCCACCGACCACGACGACCTTCTTGCCGGTCAGCCGCAAGCCGGCCAGATAAGGGCGATCGGGCGTCGTCACGGTACTTGACCGTGAAGTCGCAGCATTGGCACGTGCGGGACGCCGTCGTCGAGGAAGTCGTCGCCATCCCGGATGAAGCCGTGCTGGGCGTACATGTCCGCCAGATACACCTGGGCGTTGATCCGGCACGGATAGTCGCCGACTTCGGCCAACGCCGCGCGCAACAGCCGGGTGGTGTGGCCCTCGCCACGCGCGCTGCGTTTGGTGCACAGCCGCCCGAGCCGAAATGCCTTCTGCCCGCCCGCATGCTCTTCCATCAGCCGCAGCGTGCAGATCACCTCGCCGTCGGGGGCTTCCAGCCAGAAGTGCCGGGTTTCGGATAACAGGTCGCGCCCGTCGAGCTCGGGATACGGGCAGGCCTGTTCGACCACGAAGACCTCTACCCGCAACTTGAGCAGCGCGTAAAGCGTTGGAACGTCGAGGTCTTTGGCCCAGGCACGGCGCAACGCGACGATCATGACGGCCCCAACTGCAACGCCTTTGTGCCCCATGACCACAACTCGTCGAACAGCACCGGCTCCCGGGACAGCGTGGCTCCCAACGACGGCACCATGTCCTTGAGCGTAGGCAGCCACGCCTGATACCGGTCGGGAAAGCAGCGCTGCAGCACGTCGAGCATCGCCGGTACCGCGGTCGAGGCCCCCGGCGATGCGCCGATCAAGCCGGCGATGCTGCCGTCGGCGGCGACGAGCACGGTGGTGTCGAATTCCAGCACCCCCCCGCTGCGTTTGTTTCGCCGGATGACCTGTACGCGTTGACCAGCGGTCGTCAGCTCCCAGTCGGAACCTTTTGCGCTGGGGGCAAATTCGCGCAGCGCATCGACCCGGGTCGGCTGCGACTGCGCCAACTGGCCGATCAAATAGTTCAGCAGTTTCAGCTGGCTGACGCCGGCCCCGATCATCGTCGCCAGGTTGCCCGGCCTGACCGATCTCGGCAGATCGCTGATGCGGCCATGTTTGAGGAATTTCGGCGACCACCCGGCGAACGGCCCGAACAGCAGCCATGACTTGCCGTTGACGATGCGTGCGTCCAGGTGCGCGGCCGTCATCGCCGGTGCGCCTGGCGCCGGTAGACCGTAGACCTTGGCCCGGTGCGCAGCCGTGATCGCGGGATTGCCGCTACGCAGGAACTTCCCGGCGATCGGGAAGGCGCCAAAGCCCCTTGCCTCGTTGATGCCCGACTTTTGCAGCAGCGGCAGCGCCTGGCCACCGGCGCCGACAAAGACGAACTTGGCGCCCAGTTTGCGGTTTTCACCGGTTCGGCGGTTGAGAATTGTCAACATCCAACTGCCGTCGCGCTGACGGGACAGGTTGCGGACCTCGTGGCCGAACAACACGGATGTCCCGTGGTCCGCGCCGTAGCCGATGAGCTGTCGGGATAGGGCACCGAAGTCGACGTCGGTGCCGTCTGCAGCCCAGGTGAGCGCCATGGGTTCAGCGCGGTCGGAGAAGTCGCGTCCGGCGGCCATGTAGGGCAGCCGGCGGGCGAATTCGTCGGCGTCCTCGATCCACTCCGTGCGGGCGAACAGCGGATTGCCCGCCAGCGCCTCGCGGCGGCGTCGCAGATAGTCGACGCGGTGGGCGCCCTGCACGAAGCTGACATGCGGCACCGGATTGATAAAGCCGCGCACGTCGGACAGCATTTCGCTCTCGGCCGCGTAGGCCCAGAACTGGCGGGTGACCTGGAATTGCTCGTTGACCCGTACCGCCTTGCTGACATCGATCGAGCCGTCCGGCTGCTCGGGGGTATAGAACAGCTCGCAGAGCCCGGCATGCCCGGTCCCCGCGTTGTTCCACGGATCGCTGCTTTCGGCTGCGGCGCCGTCCAGCCGCTCGACGACGGTGATCGCCCAGTCCGGCTCCAACCGCCGCAATAACGCACCCAGCGTGGCGCTCATGATCCCGGTCCCGACCAGCACGGCGTCGACCCTCGCGGTTGTCCTTACCTGCGGGGCTGACACCGGGCCGTTCGTCCTTTGCCGTCGAGCGAGCTGTACAGATCGCCAGGTTATCCCGACTGGGGCTGACCCGGCGGGCCCGCGACCACGCTTTAAGCTGGCGTGTGTGACTGGCTGGCAGCCCGACGTCCTGCCCGGCTTCTGGCAACTCACCATCCCGCTGGGTGACGATCCCGACGGCGAGGGCGAAATCGACGCGACGTTGCTGCGCCGCGGCGACGCCGCGCCTGCCACCGATGCCGTCCTGGCCGTACACGGATACACCGACTACTTCTTCCACACCGAGGTGGCCGACCACTTCGCCGGCCGCAAGCTGGCCTTTTACGCGCTGGATCTGCGCAAATGTGGGCGGTCGTCGCGCCGTGGCCAGACCCCGCACTTCACCACCGACTTGGCTTGCTATGACCGCGAACTCGATCGCGCTCTGAAAGTCATCGGCGAGGAGACCGGTTCGGCGCGGGTGCTGGTGTACGGCCACTCCGCGGGCGGGCTGATCGTCTCGCTGTGGCTGGATCGGCTGCGACGGCGCGGCGCGACCACGAAGATGGGCGTGGCCGGGCTGGTGCTCAACAGCCCATTTCTGGATCTGCCCGGCCCGACGGTGCTTCGCTGGCCGACGACGAGTGCGCTGATCGCCGCGATCGCCCGGGTGGGCGACAAACGGATCGCCCGAGCCCCGGTTGAGGACGGTGGTGGTTATGGCGCCAGCCTGCATCGCGATTATCACGGCGAGTTCGACTACAACCTGCAATGGAAACCGTTGGGCGGCTTCCCGATTACGTTCGGCTGGCTGTCGGCCGTCCGACGTGGCCAGGCGCAGCTGCATCGCGGGCTCGACGTCGGTGTGCCCAACCTGATCCTGCGCTCAGACCACAGCGTGAAGGAGACGGCGGACGAGACCGCCTTGCAATGCGGCGATGCGGTTCTCCAGGTGAGGCATATCGCGCGCTGGGCCGGCTGTATCGGCAACCGCAGCACCATCATTCCGGTGGCCGACGCCAAGCATGACGTGTTCTTGTCGATGTCGAGGCCGCGCCAGGTGGCCTACCGGCAGCTCGACACCTGGCTGGATGACTACCTGGGTGCCGCCTCGACCGTCGCGTCCCAGAACGGCTGAAGGGCTACCGGATGGAAAGCTACGACCTCGCGATCATCGGAACCGGTTCGGGCAACGGCATTCTCGACGATCACTATGCGAATAAACGCGTCGCGATCTGCGAGCAGGGCACGTTTGGCGGAACCTGCCTCAACGTCGGGTGCGTTCCGACCAAGATGTTCGTCTACGCCGCGGAGGTCGCCGAAACCATCCGCGCGGCAGCGCGTTACGGCATCGACGCGCACATCGACCGGGTGCGTTGGGCAGACATCGTCTCGCGTGTCTTCGGGCGTATCGACCCGATTGCGGTCGGCGGTGACGACTACCGCCGGTCGGAGCCCAACGTCGACGTCTACGACCGGCACACGCGCTTCGGGAAGGTACAGTCCGACGGTCGCTATCTGCTGCATACCGACGACGGCGAGCAGTTCACCGCCGAGCAGGTGGTGATCGCCGCGGGAGCGCGAGCGGTGATCCCACCGGCCATCCTGGACTGCGGGGTTGACCACTACACCAGCGACAACATCATGCGGATACCGGAATTGCCCCAGCATCTGGTCATCGTCGGAGGCGGCTTCGTGGCAGCCGAGTTCGCACATATCTTCTCCGCGCTCGGTGTCCGGATCACCCTGGTGATCCGGGGCGGCGCGCTGCTGCGGCACCTGGATGACACGCTGAGCGCACGGTTCACCCGCATCGCGGCATCCAAGTGGGAATTGCGTAGCCACCGCAATGTCATCGGCTCGCATCAGAATCGCGCGGGCATCGTGCTGGAACTCGACGACGGATCGGAGCTGCAAGCCGACGCCGTGCTGGTGGCCACCGGTCGGCGCCCCAACGGCGATCGGCTGGACGCCGAGCAAGCCGGCATCGAGGTCGACGACCGCCGGATCGTCGTCGACGAATACCAACGAACCTCGGCGCGTGGCATTTTCGCGCTCGGCGATGTGTCATCACCCTACGAGCTCAAGCACGTGGCCAACCACGAAGCGCGCGTCGTGCGGCAAAACCTGCTCTGCGACTGGGACGACACCGACGCGATGGTGGCCACCGACCACCGCTACGTCCCCGCGGCCGTGTTCACCGACCCGCAGATCGCCAGCGTTGGGCTGACCGAGAACGAGGCGGTGGCAAAGGGTTACGACGTGGCCTGCAAGATCCAGGATTACGCCGACGTCGCCTACGGCTGGGCGATGGAGGACACCACCGGCATCGTCAAACTCGTCGCGGACTCCGCGACCGGCCGACTGCTCGGTGCGCACATCATGGGCCACCAGGCGTCGTCGATCATCCAGCCGTTGATTCAGGCGATGAGCTTCGGCCTGACCGCCAAGCAGATGGCGCGTGGTCAATACTGGATTCACCCGGCGCTGACGGAGGTCGTCGAGAACGCCCTGCTGGGACTGTCCTGAGCCCTGCCGCGGGTGGAGGCTAGGCGGCGCTGGTCGCCGACCGACCGCCGGCTTTGCTGTCGACCGACCACAGGTGACCGCAGTCGGGGCATTGCAGGTGCAGTAGCCAGGCCTGGTTGCTCAGCAGGAACTGCCAGTGCACCTCGCAGTTCTGGCTGCTCTGGCACTCGCCGCAGCCGACGCCGTGCTGGCATTGTGGGCAGCCGAACCAGGCCCGGCGAGCCCGATCGGCGGTGGGGTCAATCGGGAACACGGCCGGCCACCCGATCAGGAAGCACGCCAGCGGCTACCAGGTCGTCGTACATGCGCTGCTGTTCGTCGTCCAGGCCGGAGTACAGCATCGCGTAGGCGCGGTCCTCCTCGGCCAGCACTGCCAGCGGGTCCCAGTCCTCCCCGATCGCCTCGAGGACGGCGGCCCGGCGGCGCGCCTCGTCGAGGGTCAGGTCGTAGGCGAAGTCCATCCGATCAGGCGCAACTGCCACCGGTTTCTCCCTAAGCGTCCTAAATGTCGAGTGGCTTATCAGGGTCAGCGGTGTCCGCCGCGGCCGACAATGGCCTGCGTCACATCCCGCAGTTGAGATTGGTCACAGTCAGTCCTGTCCGCTTGGCTCCCCCGGCGGCCCGCGCGGTGTAGAACGGTGCTCATGGGCCGGTCAGGTGCCAGGGCTCGCGGACACGGCGGTGATTAGCCGTGCATGAGCTGTCGCTGTGCGAAGCGATCGCCGACGTGGTCAAGCCATACGCCGACGGTCGCCACGTGGACGTCGTGCGCGTCAGGATCGGCGCACTTCGCCAGGTGGTTCCCGACTCGCTGTCGTTCTGCTGGACGCTGGTCCGAGATTACGAGGACATGCCCGACGCCGAGCTGGAACTCGAGCTCGTCGACGCCCAGGTGACCTGCCGCGGCTGCGGCCACCAGTCGACGATCACCTCACGGTGGTCGTTGTTGTGCCCGCAGTGCGAGAGCGCCGACGTCGAGGTGCTGCGCGGTAATGAGTTCTTGGTGACGTCATTGGATGTCTCGTGAAAGGTATGGACGATGGGTAGATTTCATCGGCACGACGACGGCACCGTGCACACTCACGAACACGACGATCACCCGCACGCCCATGAGCACGACCATGGCGATCACGACCACGGCGATCACAGTGGGTACCGGACCGGCTCCCAGCGGGTCGACGTGCTCGAGGCGATCTTCGCCGAGAACGACGTCCGCGCCGACTACAACCGAAATGCGTTTGAGGACAATCGCGTTCGTGCCATCAACCTGATGAGCTCGCCGGGCTCCGGTAAGACGACGGTGCTACAGGCCACCCTCGACGAACTCGCCGGCGAGATCGCCGTCGGGGTGATCGAGGGCGACATCGCCACCGACCTCGACGCCGCCAAGCTCGGAGGCCGGGGCGCCCAGATATCCCTGCTGAACACCGGCAACGGATTCGGCGGCGAGTGCCATCTCGACGCGCCGATGGTCAACCGGGCGCTGCAGGGACTGGATCTGGACAGCCTCGACCTGGTGATCATCGAAAACGTCGGAAATCTGGTTTGCCCGGCAGAGTTCGACGTCGGCGAACACGCCAAGGCGATGGTCTATTCGGTCACCGAGGGGGACGACAAACCGCTGAAGTACCCGGTGATGTTCCGCGCCGTCGACGTGGTGCTGCTCAACAAGATCGATCTGGTGCCGTATTTGGACGTCGACGTCGACGTGTATATCGCCCGTGTTCGCGAGGTCAACGCGACGGCGACGATTTTGCCAGTCAGCGCCCGCACCGGTGCCGGCATGGCCGCCTGGTTCGGCTGGCTGCGACGGTTCACCGGAGGCTCACCAGTCTGAGTGCAGCGTCGTAACGTCGGGAGAGCACGGTCACGCGTCGAACGGAAATCGGTTGATTACCAACACATGCAACTGATTCGCAAGACGGTATACGTGTTATTGATCGGTGCGAGCATTGACGGCTGCCGACGGCGGTCAATTGCCAACGCTACGCCGTTGCCGGCGAAATCAGGTCGGAAATCCGGAATCCCGTACTGGGCCTCCGAATTTGCCAGAACATCGTTGACAAGGTAGTTCGGCGAGAGTAGACCCAAAAACAGTGCCGCGTAAGCGGGCCGAACCGTCGACTCCCGCGGTGTCAGGGACCTTAGCCCGGGTCCCGGAAAGTTTTGGTATGCCATATGCCAACGGAAGCAGCAGTAAAAGCGGAAGAAACTCTGATCCACGTGCTATGGATCAATGCGGGTCTGAGTTGCGACGGCGATTCAGTGGCGCTGACTGCGGCCACTCAACCCAGTGTCGAGGAGATCGCGCTGGGCGCGCTCCCCGGACTGCCCAAGGTCGCCGTGCACTGGCCACTGATCGATTTCGAGTGCGGCCCCTCCGGTGGGGCGGACGATTTCCTCGAATGGTTCTTCAAGGCCGACCGCGGTGAGCTCGAACCGTTCGTGCTTGTGGTGGAAGGTTCGATTCCCAACGAGCAGCTCAAGGAGGAAGGCTACTGGTGCGGGTTCGGCAACAACCCGGCGACCGGCCAGCCGATGACCACCAGCGAGTGGCTCGACCGGCTAACTCCTAAGGCGACCGCGGTGGTCGCAGTGGGGACCTGCGCCACTTATGGTGGCATCCACGCGATGGCCGGCAATCCGACCGGAGCGATGGGCGTGCCCGATTACCTCGGCTGGGACTGGAAGAGCAAGGCCGGGATACCGATCGTCTGCGTCCCGGGCTGCCCGATCCAGCCGGACAACCTGTCCGAGACGTTGACCTACCTGCTCTACATGGCCACCGGGCAGGCGCCGATGATCCCGCTCGATGACGCGCTGCGGCCGCAGTGGCTGTTCGGGGCGACTGTGCACGAAGGTTGTGACCGGGCCGGCTATTACGAACAGGGTGACTTCGCCACTGAGTACGGATCACCGAAGTGCATTGTGAAACTTGGTTGTTGGGGGCCGGTCGTCAAATGCAACGTGCCCAAGCGCGGCTGGCTGAACGGTGTCGGGGGCTGCCCCAACGTCGGCGGTATCTGCATCGGCTGCACCATGCCCGGCTTCCCGGACAAGTTCATGCCGTTCATGGACGAGCCGCCGGGCGGCAAGGTATCCACCACGGCATCGGGCCTCTACGGCTCAGTGATCCGGAATCTGCGCGGCTTCACCACGCGCACCGTCGACAAAGAACCAAAATGGCGGCACAAGGGCGACAAACTCACAACAGGCGCACACCGCACCTGGTAATGCGCACCATCTCAGCTTGAAGGTAGGGAGCAAAGTTCGATGACAACGATCATCCCCGAGCCGTCCCACGCGAAGCGCGAGCCCGGCCAACTCGTCGAAATGGCATGGGACCCGATCACCCGGATCGTGGGCAGCCTCGGCATCTACACCAAGATCGACTTCGAGAACCGCGAAGTGGTCGAGTGTCACAGCACGTCATCCATTTTCCGCGGCTACTCGATTTTCATGAAGGGCAAGGATCCCCGCGACGCGCACTTCATCACCAGCCGCATCTGCGGGATTTGCGGGGACAACCACGCCACCTGTTCGTGCTACTGCCAGAACATGGCGTACGGGGTCAAGCCGCCGCATCTGGGCGAGTGGATCGTGAACCTGGGCGAGGCCGCGGAATACATGTTCGACCACAACATCTTCCAGGAGAACCTGGTCGGTGTGGACTTCTGCGAAAAGATGGTCTCGGAGACCAATCCGGGCGTGCTGGCCAAGGCCGAGAACACACCGGCTCCGCATGCCGACGCGCACGGCTATAAGACCATCGCCGACATCATGCGCTCGCTCAACCCGTTCAGCGGGGAGTTCTACCGCGAGGCGTTGCAGGTCAGCCGGTACACGCGAGAAATGTTCTGCCTCATGGAGGGCAGGCATGTGCACCCGTCCACGCTGTACCCCGGTGGGGTCGGCACGGTGGCGACCATCCAGCTGATGACCGACTACATGAGCCGGCTGATGCGTTACGTCGAGTTCATGAAGAAGGTCGTGCCCATGCACGACGATCTCTTCGACTTCTTCTACGAGGCGATGCCCGGTTACGAGAAGGTCGGTCTGCGCCGCACCCTGCTGGGCTGCTGGGGCTCGTTCCAGGATCCCGACGTGTGCAACTTCGACTACAAGGACATGGAGCGGTGGGGCAACGCCATGTTCGTCACACCGGGCGTGGTGGTGGACGGCAAGCTGGTCACGCACTCACTGGTCGACATCAACCTGGGTATCCGAATTCTTTTGGGCAGTTCGTATTACGACGACTGGAACGATCAGGAGATGTTCGTCAAGACCGACCCGCTGGGTAATCCGGTCGACCGGCGTCACCCGTGGAACCAGCACACCAACCCGCATCCGCAGAAGCGGGATATGGACGGCGGCAACTACAGCTGGGTGATGTCGCCGCGTTGGTTCGACGGCAAGGATCACCTGGCGCTGGACACCGGCGGCGGCCCGCTGGCCCGGCTGTGGGCGACCGCGCTGGCCGGTTTGGTCGACATCGGCTACGTCAAGTCCACGGGTCATTCTGTGCAGATCAACCTGCCCAAGACTGCGCTCAAGGGTCCGGTCGAGTTCGAGTGGAAGATCCCGCAACACGGGTCCAACACGATCGAGCGCGACCGGGCACGGACCTATTTCCAGGCCTATGCGGCAGCGTGCGCGTTGCACTTCGCCGAAAAGGCACTCGTCGAGATTCGGGCCGGTCGCACCAAGACCTGGGAGAAGTTCGACGTGCCCAAGGAGGGCATCGGGTGCGGCTTCACCGAGGCGGTGCGCGGCGTGTTGAGCCACCACATGGTGATCCGGGACGGCAAGATCGCCAACTATCACCCGTATCCGCCCACCCCGTGGAATGCGAGTCCCCGCGACAGCTTCGGGACACCGGGGCCGTACGAGGATGCGGTGCAGGGCCAGCCGATCTTCGAGGAGAACGACCGGGACCACTTCAAGGGCATCGACATCATGCGCACGGTGCGGAGCTTCGATCCGTGTTTGCCTTGCGGCGTGCACATGTATCTCGGGAATGGTCGCGTGCTCGAGCAACGGCACGCGCCGATGTTCGGACT